>CAWUUZ010000054.1:0-25996 GCA_963925745.1 uncultured Pseudomonadales bacterium | reverse complement strand
CAGGGTTATAACGAGGGATTGTTTCCACAGTGTGCGCGGTAATAACATGAGAGAAGTCCCCTTTGGCTGTAGCGGTGGTCGGTAGGGTTGTCGGTAGCAGGGCCACACTGAATAGGGTGATCTAAACTACCTAATGCGTTTATAGCATGGTACAAATGTTCCGTATTGTTTTTTGGTTTGTCTAACGTCCTCAGCAGCCCCTATTCAGGAGAGACCATGACCAAGGCCTGTTACGACTACATCATCATCGGCGCCGGGTCTGCCGGATGCGTGCTCGCAGGTCGCCTGTCTGAAGATCCCAATATCAGCGTTTGCTTGCTTGAAGCGGGCGGCAAGGCGGACAGCATTCTGACCCGAATGCCCGGTGCCATCTTTGTTACCGTACCCACCCGACTTTACAACTGGGCCTTTAAAACCCAAAAACAGCAAGGGCTCAATAACCGCAAGGGCTATCAACCCAGAGGCAAGGGGTTGGGCGGCTCGAGTCTGATCAATGCCATGATGTATGCGCGCGGTCACCCAAGTGACTACGATCACTGGGCGGCATTGGGTAATCCAGGTTGGACCTTTAGTGAGGTCTTACCCTACTTTATCCGTTCTGAACATAACGAAACCCATGTTGATGCCCTGCATGGACAGGGTGGCCCCCTGAATGTGTGCGACCTGCAGTCGCCAAGCGCGATGCTGCAGGTGTTTTTTGATGCCGCTGCAGCCCTGGGAATTCCCTATAATCCCGATGTGAACGGTATTGATCCCTTTGGCGTCACAGCCACACAGGTCACCCAAAAAAACGGCGAACGTGTCAGTGCTGCAAAAGCCTATCTGCTAGACCACCTAAAGAGACCGAACTAAACGGTTATTACCCAAGCAACCGTTGATAGGGTGTTGTTTGAAGGCAAGCGTGCGACTGGGGTTCGCTATCAACTGGGCAGCGAAACCAAAGAGGTCTTTGCAGATCAAGAGGTGCTGCTGAGTGCCGGATCCTTTGCGTCACCACAGATATTGATGCGGTCGGGTATTGGCGCTGCGTCGGAGTTGACGCCCCTTGGCATTCCGCTGGTGCATGAGCGCCAGGGTGTGGGTAAAAACCTACAGGACCATATTGATATCATTGAGGTCTACAAAACCCGCAGCGATACCGACACGGTCGGTATTTCGATACCGGGCATCACACGCATGGCGGTGGGCCTGTGGCAGTGGTTAAGACACCGAAAGGGCTTGTTGACGAGCAACTATGCAGAGGGCATTGGCTTTATTGCGTCAGACCCAACACTGACGGCGCCAGACCTGGAGTTGATTTTCTTAGCGGGCATCGAAGACGACCACAATCGGAAATTGCACTGGGGTCATGGCTACTCCAGCCATGTGAGTGTCTTAAGACCCAAAAGCCGAGGCACTGTTAAGTTAGTGAGTGCTGACCCTTGTGCTGCACCCCTTATTGACCCACAGTTCTTGAGTCATCCAGAGGACGTGGCCCTGTTGGTAAAGGGCTGGCATATTCAGCACCAACTGCTGCAGTCAGCACCCTTTGACGCTTTTCGCGGCGCCAGTTTATTTCCTGTAGATCCCCAAGATCCCGAAGCGGTATTGGCTGATATTCGAAACAGAGCCGATACCCAATACCATGCGGTAGGCACCTGCAAAATGGGGTCTGAGTCAGATCCCCTGGCAGTTGTTGATGCACAACTCTGTATCCACGGAATTCAAGGCTTACGGGTGGTAGACGCCTCTATCATGCCAACTCTGGTGGCTGGCAATACCAATGCCCCTACCATCATGATTGCAGAGAAGGCTGTGGACATGATTGTGGCGCACAGACGTGGCCAGTGATCTCAAGCGCTGAGGTTAGGCAGGCTGCTTTTTGCGAAAACGGGGCACCTTTATACCGGCGATAACAGCACCGAGGGTGATGGCCAAACTCGCAATGGCGACATTGGCTGTTGCTGGCACCAGACCCAATCCAATCATCATCAGGGTAGAAATCAAGGGCGTGGCAAATGCCAAAACCCCCAACAGGGGCAGGTTGCCATGCTTCATGCCGTGATCCCAGGTAAAAAAGGCCAGCCCCACGGGTCCAAGCCCGAGGCCAATAACGCCCACCCATTGGGTCGAGGCAGTTGGCCAAACGGTTGTTTCCCACAGGAGGTGACAGATGAATGCCAGCAGTGCGGTCGCTGCACAAAACCAGCCAACAGCATCCGTAGGTACATTTCTAACAAAACGGCTTAAAACCGAATAGGACGACCAAATCACTGCAGCGACAATCGCCGCACCATAGCCCAGCATAAAGGCGCTGTTAAAGCCCTCACCATTTCCGGACAGCAATATCCAGCAACCCACCAACGCAAGCAACGCGCCCACAATGTGCTGACGCCTTAACGTCTCGCCCGGCAATTGAGATGCAAACAGCACAATCAAGAGGGGCCATAGGTAATTCAGCAGGTTGGCCTCTGCCACAGGGGCATGGGCCATCGCGATAAACAAGGCCAGGTGGTAACCAAACAGACCGCCAACGCCTAGCGCCCAGGCTAGGGGAGGTTGTCTGATAAACTGCAGCCCTAAATGGCCCTGCTTTAGCCAGCGTAACAGCATCAAGACAAAGGCGATGCCAAAGGTCATGGAGAGCAGTTGAAAGGGGGGTATTAGATTTTCAGTCAATACGATAAAGGAAGCCAGGGTGCCCCAGAGCAACACAGAGATGCTCCCGATAAGGGTGGCTCGAGATGCGTATGTCATCAGTTAATCCGAATGGGTCACAGCACATCCCTGCTGTAAAGGACCAAGATCAGAACGATCTTGGTATCGCCCCTCGGCGTCCCTAAATTACAGGGGAACGCCGTTGGGACGGAGTTATCATGATTCTAGCAAAGCATCGTCAGCTATGGCTTTCAGACGGTTTTTCTCAATGCGTCTGCCCACATACCAGACAGCAAAGGTCACCAGAGACACCGCAAAAATAATCAGTGACGCCAAGACGTTAATCTTGGGTGACACACCGCGACGTACTGAAGACAACACTTCGATTGGCAAGGTTGTGGCACCAGGTCCCGTTACGAAACTGGCGATAACCACGTCATCAAGCGACAGGGTAAAGGCCAACAGCCACGCTGAGGCGACCGCGGGTAGTATCAGAGGCAGGGTGATGGCAAAGAACACCTTAAGTGGTGGTGCACCCAGATCCATCGCTGCTTCTTCGATACTGGCATCCATCTCGCGTAAGCGGCTACTGATAACAACCGTTGCGTAGGCCATTCCGAACGTGGTGTGTGCGATCCAAATGGTCAGCATGCCCCGTTCCTTAGGAAAGCCGATCAGTTGCGAAAAGGCCACAAATAACAGCAACAAGGACAGACCGATAATCACGTCGGGCATAACCAATGGCGCCGTGATCATACCGCCAAACAGGGTTTTACCCGTAAAGTTACCAAGTCGAACCATGGTCCAGCTCGATAGCATGCCAAAGAAGACTGCCGAGGTAGCTGACATAAAGGCAATTTCCAGCGACCGTTGCACCGCACTCATGATCTGTGTGTCTTGGAACAGTTCGCCGTACCATTTAACCGACCAGCCCATCCATACAGTCACCAGTCGCGACTCGTTAAATGAGTAAATCACCAAGATAACCATTGGCACATAGAGGAAGGTCAAACCCGCCCAAAACATGAATTTACTAAAGCTAAAGGTTCTCATGATGCGTTCTCCTCCAAAGTCTTCTGCTCATACCGGTGAAACAACATAATCGGTACAATGAGGATCGCTACCATGATCGCTGCAAGCGCTGCTGCAACAGACCAGTCTCGGTTATTAAAGAATTCTTGCCACAGCACCTTACCGATCATAACGGTGCCACTACCGCCCAATAACTCGGGGATAACATATTCGCCGACGACCGGAATAAACACCAACATCGAACCTGCCACCATGCCATTTTTTGATAACGGCAAGGTAATGCGGGAAAAGATCGTGATGCTGCGTGCACCCAAATCCCTCGCTGCTTCCAGCAAGGAGTTGTCATGTTTCACCAGATTGGCATAGAGCGGCAAAATCATGAAAGGCAAATAGGCGTAAACAATACCCACATAGACTGCAAAATCGGTATGCAGCATCTGTATGGGTTCGTTAATAATGCCGGTCCACATCAAAAAGTTATTGATCAAGCCGTTATTCTTGAGCAGTCCAATCCAAGCATAGATGCGAATCAAAAAAGACGTCCAGCTGGGTAGCAAGACCAACAGCAACCACAGAGGCTGTTTGCTTTTCGGTGCCTGGGCTATGGCGTATGCCATAGGATAGCCAACCAACAAACAAATCAGCGTTGAAAAGAACGCGATCTTAATACTGTTCAAATAGGCATCGAGATAGAGCGTATCTTCGGTCAACCAAACATAGCTGCTAAAGTCGACAAAAATGGCGAGTCGTGACTCGGCCCAATCAAACATAGCGGTATAGGGCGGAATGGCTATAGCAGACTGTGCGAGTGAAATTTTGGCCACGATAATAAAGGGCAACAAAAAGAACACAAGCAGCCAAATCATAGGGATGCCGGCGACTAATTTTTCACCTGACAATCGGCGCAAGGTTCTGAGTATCATGAGTTGAGTACCACCCCTGCAAATTCATCCCAATGGACATAGACACGGTCATTCCAGACAGGTGCATCATTTCGACGTTCGGTGTTTGCTAAGAAACACTGCACGATCTTGCCCGTACGGTTGAGCTTCACATAAAAAATGGAATGACCACCCAGGTAAGCGATGTCATCGACAATACCCTCAGCCCAGTTGCAATGCTGTGAGGGACGACCCCGAGACAGCATGGTTTTTTCTGGACGAATGGCATATAGGAGGTCCTTAACATCAACTGAGGTACTCACCCCATGACCTACCATAATCGGCGTATCAAGGTCTGGTGACTCAAGCGTCAGTTGAGAGTCTTGATCATCAACGATACGGCCTTCAAAAATATTGATTGAACCAATGAATTCTGCGGTATTACGGCTGTTCGGGCTTTCGTAAATATCCCGAGGAGTACCGATCTGTACAATTTTGCCTAGGTCCATGATTGCCATGCGATAGGCCATGGTCATGGCTTCTTCCTGATCGTGGGTCACCATCACACAGGTTGCACCCACTTTTTCTAAAATATCCACAACCTCGAGCTGCATCTCTGTACGCAACTTTTTGTCCAAAGCGCCCATCGGCTCATCTAGGAGCAGCAACTTGGGTTGTTTGGCGAGAGATCGGGCTAATGCGACACGCTGCTTCTGACCACCAGACAGTTGGTCTGGGCGGCGGCGGGCGTATTTTTCCATGTGTACCAGCTTTAACATGCGGGACACACGTTCGATTATCTGGTCTTTAGGCATGTTGTCTTGCTTCAAGCCAAAGGCAATATTTTGCTCTATCGTCATATGCGGAAACAGTGCATAGGACTGAAACATCATGTTAATTGCGCGTTTGTGCGGCGGTACCTTGGTAATGTCTTCGCCATCTAGAAAAAGACTTCCCTGCGTCGGCTTTTCAAAACCAGCCAACATACGTAAAAGCGTCGACTTGCCACTTCCTGATGCACCTAAGAGTGCAAAAATTTCACCCCGTTTAATTTCAAGGGAAACATCGTCAACCGCCCAAGTAGTATCAAACGTTTTGGAAACCTGTTTAATTTCAACCAAAACTTCTGACGCATCTTGTGGTTTGACTGCAGAGGGGGACGCTAGCGCCATTATGTATCTCCGGACTTAAATGCTGCAAACAGGTCGAGGTATGGTGCTTGATTCACTCTTAACTGCTGCGCTATCAATGGTAGGACCAAAAAAGGTATGAAACGCTGCCATGCACCGTTTCATACCACATTTACAATAGACGTGACTCAGAAAGAGTCACGTTGCCATAACGATTACTGGCTAGATTTAACCTTAGTCCAACCGCGGGTAATAACACGGTCAATTTTCTTAGGACGGACTTCGTTATAAATCAACTTGGTCTCTGCACCTGGGAAGATACCAGGGTGCTCTAAGATCTCAGGATCAATAAACTCATGTGCAGCGAGGTTCGGGCTTGCATACCAAACATAGTTGGTAATATCGCCGCCAATCTGTGCATCAAGAATAAAGTTAATCATCTCGTGTGCTTCATCAACATTGTTTGCGCTGGCAGGAATCACCAACATGTCAGACCAAAGCAACGCACCTTCTTTAGGAATCACATAAGCGATTTCATTGCCATTTTCGGCTTCTTCAGCACGCATACCAGCCATGAAGATATCGCCACTCCAACCAACTGCAACACAGATATCGCCGTTTGCAAGGTCAGTGATGTAGTTTGAGCTGTGGAAGTAAGTCACATACTTACGAACCGACATCAACAACTCAGTTGCCTTGTCGAAATCCGCTTGATCGCGGGTATAAGGATCAAGGCCCAGGTAAGTCAAGGCTGACAGATAGATTTCAGACGGTGCATCTAGCATGGTCACACCGCAATCCGCCAATTTTGAAATAACGGCTGGATCAAAAACCATATCCCAGGTAACTGTGTCGAAATCTTCGCCCAAACGCTCGGCAACTTTTTCAACGTTATAACCGATACCTGTGGTACCCCAAAGATAAGGAACTGAATACTCAGCACCTGGATCAAAAGAATCCAAGATGGCCATCAGCTTTGGATCTAGGTTTTTAAAGTTTGGAATCTTTGACTTATCCAGCTTCTGGTATGCACCAGCCTGAATTTGGCGTGCCATGAAATCGGATGTAGGAACAACCAAATCATAGCCAGACTGACCTGTAAGTACCTTCGCTTCCAGCACTTCGTTAGAGTCAAACATGTCATAAATGACATCGATACCAGTTGCAGCAGTAAATTTTTCTATGGTGTCTTCAGCGATATAGTCAGACCAGTTGTAGAAGCGCAGTTCAGCAGCTGTTGCTGCTGTGCTTGCGCCTAAGGTTGCAACGGCGGCCAACGCCATGGCTGTCTTTTTAAAAGTTATCTTCATATTGCTCTCCAAACATGCCCCAACGAACTTGGATCGAACCTGCCCGACCCAAGTGATTGAGGGCGTCTTATTATCGTTTTTGTTAGTAGTTCTCTATGTGCCACCAAAGTAGCCGTTCACGGTGTATCTGTTGTATTAGTTGACTGCAATGCCCATTGACTCTGCAGCTTCATCCAAACTCTTTCTTGCCTTTGATACCAACTCATCGATCTCATCACGTGTTATCACCAACGGTGGAGAAATAATCATCGTTTCACCTACCGCTCGCATAACAATACCATTTTTCACGCAATAATCACGAACCAATGCCCCTGTTGCACCCGAAGTCGAGAAGCGCTCACGCGTTTTCTTGTCTTTAACGAGCTCCAAAGCACCTACGAGACCTAGGCTTCTGGCCTCACCCACCAAGGGGTGTGATTCGAGTGATGACCAACGCTCTTTCAAATAAGGAGCAAGGTTGTCACGCACATTTTCAACAATCTTTTCATCTTGCAAGATACGGATGGTTTCAAGCGCTACCGCTGCACACGTAGGGTGTCCAGAGTAAGTAAAGCCATGCGCAAACTCGCCGCACTGGTTGATGATCACATCAGCAACACGGTCAGAAATGATCACACCACCGATAGGCAGGTAGCCTGACGACAAGCCTTTTGCAATGGGCATCAAGTCAGGTTCAATATTGAAATAGTTAGAACCAAACCACTCGCCTGTGCGGCCAAAGCCGCAAATCACTTCATCAACCACCAAAAGAATATCGTATTTTTTAACGATCTTCGAAATCGCAGGCCAGTAGCTTGCTGGTGGAATGATAACGCCGCCAGCACCCTGAAGCGGCTCAGCTATAAAAGCTGCAACCTTATCGGGACCTAGGGCCAAAATACGTTCTTCTAGCGCTTGGGCGCACAGCAAACCAAATTCGTCTTGGTCCATATCACCGCCTTCACCAAACCAATAAGGTTGACGAATGTGGCTGATATTAGGGATGGGAAGACCACCCTGCTCATGCATGAACTTCATGCCGCCTAATGACGCACCAGCCACCGTGGAGCCATGGTAACCATTGTTGCGTCCAATAATGACCTGACGTTCAGGCTGACCCTTCAAGGCCCAATAACGACGTGACATACGCACGACCGTATCGTTTGCCTCAGAACCTGAACCGGTAAAAAATACATGGTTCATGTGCGCAGGTGCCACTTCAGCGATCTTCGCTGCAAGCTGCACGGTAACAGGCGTGGTGCACTGGAAAAAACTGTTGTAATAAGGAAGCTCAGTCATCTGCGCAGTGGCAGCATCGACCAACTCTTTACGTCCATAACCCAGGTTGACGCACCACAGTCCAGCCATACCATCAAGAATCTTGTTACCTTCTGTGTCGTACAGATAAACACCTTCGGCACGCTCAATTATCCGCGTACCCTTGGCATTCAGTGCGCCCGCATCTGTAAATGGGTGCACGTGGTGTTTGGCATCTAGCGCCTGTAACTCTTTTAAATTGTTTTTACCTGACATAACTACCTCTAATAATAATGTGCCCTACAGGCTTAAACTGATGACATCAAGTGCTCGCGTTCCCAAGAACTGATGACGCGCTTAAAGTTTTCGAATTCTGCCCAACGGGTAGCAACAAAACCCCTGACAAAGTCGTCAGTCAATAGCTCACGCATTTCCTCGCACTCAAGCATCTTGTCTAGTGCCTGCTCAATATTCCAAGGCACATCGACCTCGGCCACAGCAACAGCCCGACCGGTAACCATACGTCTTGGCTCTATCTTTTCCTTCATACCCAGATAGCCACACGCCATTGTCGCGGCAATTGCCAAGTAAGGGTTCACGTCGGCACCAGGCAATCGGTTTTCAATCCGACGGGCCTGTGGTGGCGAGGCAGGAACACGCAAACCACAGGTACGGTTCTCTTCACCCCAATCGAGGTTAACCGGTGCTGCGTAGGATTCACCCGCAAAAAAGCGGCGGTATGAGTTCACGTTGGGTGCAAACATGGGCATTAAAAAGGGAATGTAGTGCTGAAGACCACCCACAAAGTGTCTGAAACGCTCATTCATCGTACCATCGGCATTCGAGAAAATGTTCTTGCCCGTTTTGATGTCCAAAACAGAGATATGGATGTGCATGGCACTGCCAGGCTCATCGGCAACAGGCTTGGCCATAAAGGTTGCGTTGATTTCGTGCTTTAAGGCTGCCTCTCGTACCGTGCGTTTGAAAACAAACACCTGATCGGCAAGCTTTAACGGATCGCCATGTCGGAAGTTAAACTCCAACTGGGCAGCACCCTCTTCATGAATCAGGGTATCGATATCCAGACCCTGCGCCTCTGCATAGTCATAAATATCTTCAGTAATGGGGTCAAACTCGTTGACCGCATCAATGCTAAATGACTTTCGTCCGACTTCAGGACGTCCGCTGCGGCCAATAGGTGGCTGCAATGGCAAATCTGGGTCAATCATTTTTTTGGTGAGATAAAACTCGACTTCAGGGGCAACGACCGCCTCAAACCCTTCTTTTTTATACAGGGACATCACGTGCTTTAGCAGGTTGCGCGACGACAGTGAAATGGGTGCGCCCTGACGGTTGTAGCAATCATGAATGATCATTGCCGTAGGCTCTAGCGCCCAGGGAACCATAAATACGGCACCTGGATCAGGCTTGAGCTCCATGTCGATATCAGCAGGATCAAGCAGATCGTAAAATATGTCGTTATCGGGATAGTCCCCTGTTGCTGTCTGCAACAAAACGCTTTCAGGCAAACGAATGCCTTTTTCAGCGATAAACTTATCCGTAGGCATGATCTTGCCCCGTGCGATGCCCGTTTGATCAGGTGTCACACATTCGATTTCAGTGATCTTGTTCTTAGTGAGCCATTCTTCAAGAGATTTCATAGTGAACTCATCTTAGTTGGTGTTGTTTACATGCGGTGCCGAAGCGCGCAAATAGTCGTTTGCTAACGTCGTCTTCAAGCACTTTCCATTCGGGGTGCCATTGCACCGCCATTGCAAAATTTGAACTATCTATTACCGAGATCGCTTCTACCAAGCCATCGGGCGACACAGCCTCTACCTTCGCAGCAGAACCAATGGTTCCGGCACCCTGCACGTGCAGCGAGTTAACCATCGCTTCGTTACAGCCGGCTATCTGTGCCAACAAGCCACCCTTAGTAAAGGATACTGAGTGGGCTTTGTCATATTGTTCGTCTAGCGTTTGCGTTTTGTCTTCACGGTGATCCTGATAACGGTCATCTTCGTGAAGCAATTGATTTAGGGTGCCACCGGTCGCTACGACCATTTCTTGAAAGCCGCGACAAACACCCAATATAGGCATGCCTTCGGCGATTGCGCGCTTTATCAGAGCCAGTGAGGTTGCGTCTCTTTCGGAGTCCTTGTCAAAGGTCTCACTGGCCGATGTCTCACCATAGTGCTCAGGATCAAGCATCGAATAGGCGCCTGGTAAAAAGATGCCATCCAGGTGTTCCATCCAGGTCGCTACATCTGAGTTAAGGCCCATTGCTGGAATCATCACAGGTGTCACGTCAGCGGCCAACATCAGGGCTTTCAAATATTTATCGCCAACAATATGAAATGAGTGAGGACCTATCAACTTGCGATCACAGACCACACCAACAAGCGGCTTTTTAGCAGCCATTTCAGAACTCCTCATTATCTATCCGGCAATGCAGATCAATTGGTTATTATAGTTTACGGTGCTTCTTTAGATAAGCTGATGCCCGATATTTCATCCTGCGCCTGAGCCTGAACCACCCTTTGCCACCCCTTTCAGAGACAGCCAAAAGGCATTTACCCCTCGCTAACCGATCTATTATTTCGTCTGGACGATACCATAATATGACTTTTTGACAACTGGTTTCACCCTTTAACTGTAAATTATTTACAACAAAGTGCCCACATCGGCGGAAAATCTGTACAAATGAGCCCAATTTTGTTAAATATATCAACCGCGAAGAAAATGTGAATTAAAAGAATGACACCTATATAATGATGCACAGACATCGATTCTTAGTTTCTGCCTCGCAAATATGAATCAAACAGGACCTTGGCATTTAGTTCGTCAGACACCCTCTGGCACCTGCCGATATCCTAAAACTGCTAAAAAAATCAAAGCCCTATGGAATACACACCATGAAATTAGCGTCTGTTGAAGAATTAGAAGCATACTTAAAAGAACATCCAGAAACCGACACCCTTGAACTGTTGCTTTCGGACCAAAGCGGTTACCTGCGTGGCAAGCGTGTCAGCAGAAGTGCCTTTGAAAAGGTCTTTACCGAAGGTGTTTGCCTTCCAGTATCCGTTTTCGGTTTGGATGCGACAGGCACCACCGTAGAGGAAACCGGTCTTGGTTTTGAAACAGGCGACCGTGATGGCACCTGCTTCCCACTACCTGGCACCCTGGTACCCGTACCTTGGGCGCCTAACCGCGCACAGGTTTTGGTAACCATGGTAGACGAGCATAACGCGCTATTTGGTGGCAACCCGCGCCAAGTATTGTCTGAGATCAGCGCGCGCGTGACCGAGAAAGGTCTTACCGCTGTTGTCGCTGTGGAACTCGAGTTTTATCTCATCGACCGAAAATTTGTTAAGAGCACCGGCTTACCACAGCCACCGGTATCGCAAAAGACCGGCGACAGAAGCCAAAACACCCAGGTCTACTCTATGGAAGACTTGGACGATTTCCGCGACTTTATCGATCGGGTCATGGAATACAGCGCTGTTCAAAACCTACCGGCTGATGGTGTTATTGCGGAATACGCTCCAGGTCAGTTTGAAGTCAACCTCTATCATGTGAAGGATCCCTGCTTGGCAGCAGACCAGGCCACCATGCTCAAGCGCATCATCAAACAGGCTGCTTCCGAGTTTGAGATGAAAGCAACCTTTATGGCCAAGCCCTATATAGAAGAGTCTGGCAGTGGTACACACATTCACTGCAGCATGTTGGACAAGGATGGCAACAACATCTTCGCTCAGGACCGTAATTTGCTCATGCACGCCATCGGTGGCTTGCTTGATACCCTGATTCCGTCGCAGATTCTGATGTTCCCTACCCAAAACAGCTATAAGCGACTGGGTGTCGGTTCTTACGCGCCTCACGCCAGAACCTGGGGTTGGGATAACCGTTCAGTTGCTGTTCGCGTACCTAACAGCCCAGACCACGCGTTACGTGTAGAGCATCGCGTTGCTGGCGCCGATGCGAACCCCTACCTATCAGTAGCCTTGGTCCTCGCGGGTATGGATTATGGCCTTACCAATAAGATCCTTCCGGGAGATCCTATTGAGGGGAATGCCTATGAACAGGTTCCGATGGAATTGACGGATTCAGCACGGGTTGCGGTTAGAAATTTCTCTAAGCACAATGGATTTTCTGCCTATTTCAATCCGGCCTTCCAAAAGACCATGCTTGCGGTTCGTGAAGCTGATATTGAGCTGTTTAACAAACAGATCAGCGCCTTGGAATATGAAATCCTTATTGGATAACAGACCATGGCTTCACGCCTAAGCGTTCGTCATCAGGGCAGCTACTACGAAGACAGTAGCTGCCCATACCCCGCTATAAACCCCCTCCAACAAGACCTTGACGTCGATGTTGCCATTATTGGTGGCGGTGTCACCGGGTTAAGTACCGCCTTACAGCTGTCTGAACGGGGCCTTTCTACCGTTGTTTTGGAAGCCGATACCTTTGCCTCAGGCGCCTCTGGTCGCAGCGGTGGTCAACTGTTACTGGGCTTCAATGAATCACAGCAGGATTTGGAACGGCAATACGGGGCAGAAGACGCAGCGCGTTTTTGGGCACTTTCCCAAACCGCCCTCGAACTGACCAGACACAGGATTCAAACCCATGGGATTGATTGCGATCTCAAACAGGGCGCACTCACCCTGGCCACCACCCCCAAAGAACAACGCAAACTCCTTCAGTATCACGCTGCCTTAAACCATCAGGGTGTTGAAAGTCAGATATTGAAGGGCGACACACTGTATTCACATATTCAGTCAAGCCGCTATACCCTCGGCGTGCACGAGACTGAGAGTGGGCATCTACATCCGCGCAACTACACCCTAGGCTTGGCAAAAGCTGCCCTGTCTCAAGGCGTCATGCTGTTTGACCATACCCCGGTAACGCATATCCAAAAGGGTGCAACGTTAACGATCGCTGCGGGCCTACATCAGATCAGGGCGCAACATCTGGTTTTGGCGGGCAACGCACTGATCGGCAACCTACTACCCGGATTGGCGAAAGGCCTGCTACCGGTGAGCAGCCACATCATTGCCACCGAACCCCTGTCTGTGGATTTGATTCCCTGCCAAGCAGCCTGTTCTGACATGGCCTTTTTGCTGCATTATTTTCGAATGAGCAACGATGGTCGTCTACTCTGGGGTGGCCGACCTGGCGTATTGGGTCGTAACGATGACGCATCCGCACAGATTCTGCACCAACGCATGCTCAAACACTTTCCCCAGTTGACCGACACCCACATCGACTTCTCCTGGGGTGGCAAGGTCGCTGTGACCCAGCCTCAAATGCCTGAAATTCGCAGACTGGAAAACAACATCACTGTCGCTCAGGGATACAGCGGGCATGGCATGGCCCTGGCTGGTTTGGCCGGTCAGGTGGTTGCTGACAGCATCACCGGATCTCCTGCCGCCATGGCGCTATTTGAGCGCGTCACACACCGGCGTTTTCTGGCATCCGACTCTGCCCGATCAGGGATTGCTCAGCTCGGCATGCTCTGGTTTCGACTACAGGAAATCATGGCGCGGTGAGCAGAAGTTAACCCAAAACGTGACATACGTCTTACTCTCTATCGCGTTTTCACCTAGACTGTTTCAACTGTCCTCAGTTAGACGTAAACTGCATCGCTATGTCTTACCCGTTAGGTTTCTTGGGATGTTGCATCCATAAATGTGTGATAGGGGCTCTATGATCCGACTTCTTTTTTCAGCCTTACTGTTTTCAAGCAGCCTCTTTGCTTTTGAAGTTGACCCCAATGTTCCCACCACCAATATTTTCCCTACCGGTGATCTCATTGAAAACACCGAATCGCCACTCACGCTGGAAACGGTTATCAGCCAGCATGGCAGCGCGTGGAAAAAGACTCAAAAATCCAACTTTGATGCCAGCTTTTCTGAATCTGAATTTTGGTTTCGTACCGAATTGCTCTTAACGGATCAAAATACAGATTCCCTGTTGGTTGTTGCTCAAATGCCCGTTCAGGATTATATCGACCTCTGGTTTGTGGATGCCCAGGGTCAGATCATTGCTGAATACAAAACCGGCGACCGACTGCCGCTATCGTCCCGCGCAATCGACAGCCGCTATTTTGCCTTTCCTGTGCCTGAGGTGAAAAACGAACCCTTCACGCTTTACATGCGATTTGATTCCTTTGATGGCATGTATGAAGCGGGGCCCTTGGTCATTCAAACGCGCGACGCCTTTCTCTCCGGAAACCTGCTTGAGTTTTTCGTTTACGGCATTCTCTATGGTGGTTTAATCTGGATTGGCAGTTACAACCTACTGCTCTATTTCTCACACCGTGACATTCGATTCCTGAAATATGCCGGCTATACGGCCTGTTTTGTCATATTTCACTTTAGTTTTCGTGGCTTTGCGGCACTGTATTGGTGGACAGATAATCCCTGGCTGGTCAATCAGAGCAAACCCATTGCGGTCATCTTTGTCTATGTCATGCTGTATGTGTTTGCGACAGACATGCTCAACACCAAGCACAACTTTCCGCGCTCTCACCTTGCCTATCAGATTTTAATCGCTTCATTAAGTATTCCGTTGTTGCTAGCAGTCAGCGGTCGGGTGGCTATGACCTACCACTATCTGTCGCCTCAGGCACTCTTGGTGTTGGTGGGCATGCTCTATTTTGCTATCCGAGGCTCAATAAAGGGCGATCACGTTTCCAAGATATTTTTGGCCGCATGGGGCATCTTACTTGCGAGTACCATTGTCTACATTTTCCGCATCCTGGGCTGGATTCAACCGAGCTTCTTGGTCTATCACGCTGTTGACATCGGTGCGGGCATAGAGAGTTTGTTGCTGGCCTTTGCCCTGGGTGAGAAGCTCAACCAGCTTTCTGCCGAAAAGGATGCCAGCAATTTGAAGCTGCTCACCTCTACTTGGGAGCTTAACCACAGGCTAGAAGAAAACGTCAATGCGCGAACCAGTGAGCTTAAAGAAATCAACAAAAAGCTTATTTGGACCAACCTCAAGCTGCAACAGCTGTCTGACACCGATCCCCTAACCGGATTGTTCAATCGACGTCAGTTTGCCAAACGGTTCCGTGAAGAGATTGCACGAAGCAACCGACTGAAGCACCCCTTGGTATTCCATATTATCGACATCGATTTTTTCAAACGGTTAAACGACGTGCTTGGACATGACAAGGGCGACCAGGCATTGCAGGCCTTTTCCAACCTTTTGACCGCTCATTGGATCAGAGAGACAGATGCGATCTATCGTCTGGGTGGCGAAGAATTTGGCATCTTGCATCCCTGTGCCTCAGACAGCAACACTGAAAAGCACGTAGCTGAATTCTTTGAGGCGCTTTACCAAGCCAATATTGCACACCCCTCGGGTATCAATGAGCGTCTCTCAGTCTCAATCGGTACGGTGCATGTGATGTGCGATGCTGAGACCAATGTAGACACCATTTATAATCTTGCTGATGCCGCGCTCTATGAAGCCAAAAATGCCGGCAGAAACAGGATGGTCTATCGTAGCCTCAGTGCGCCCAAACCGCCCGCTACAGCTGTTGATTTATAGCACAACCTGGTCCTTACCGAGCCACGCACTCGTGGCCACTAGCGTTGTTAAAACTGAACATTTACACCAATACCGCGCGACAATTGACAACTTTTGACATAAAGTGTTCGTTATATTGAACCCTTACGGGGTTGCTATACCCACCCCTATGCTTATTTTTGGAGTATTTCATGACAGAGCGTGATCAAAGTTTTTGGCAAAATAAAGCCAATGCGTTAACCATCGAAGGCCGCGCACTTATCAATGGCGAAATGGTCGATTCATTGTCTGGTGAGAGCTTTGCCTGTATTAGCCCCATTGATGGACGCGTACTGGCCCAGGTTGCGAGTTGCGACGCCGCTGATGCCGACCGAGCTGTTGCTGCTGCGCGCGCTCAATTTGAGCAGGGTTCATGGTCTCAGCTGCCGCCTGTTGTTCGTAAAAAAATCATGATGAAGTTCGCTGATCTTATTGAAGCCAATCGCGATGAACTTGCCCTGCTCGAAACCCTCGACATGGGAAAACCAATTGGTGATTCCCTTGCCGTCGATGTGCCCGCGTCAGCGCGTTGTATCCGCTGGTGTGCAGAGGCCATAGACAAGGTCTATGGTGAAGTCGCTCAAACAAGACCCGGTGAAATCGGCATGATCACTCAGGAAGCCATTGGTGTGGTTGCGGCCATCGTTCCTTGGAATTTTCCGATGATCATGGCCTCTTGGAAGCTTGGCCCAGCCCTTGCGACCGGTAACTCCATCATCTTAAAGCCATCTGAAAAATCGCCCCTAACCGCGATACGTTTTGGCCAGCTTGCGTTAGAAGCCGGCATCCCTGCAGGCGTTTTTAACGTTGTTCCGGGTTATGGACACACCATCGGCAAGTCACTTGCGATGCATATGGATGTCGATTGCTTGGTATTTACCGGTTCCACTGGCGTCGCCAAACAGCTGTTTATCTGTTCGGGTGAGTCCAACATGAAGCGCGTGTGGGTTGAAGCAGGCGGCAAATCTCCTAACATCGTTTTTGCAGACGCACCTGATCTTGAATTTGCAGCAAAGGAAGCGGCCATGGCTATCGCCTATAACCAGGGCGAGGTCTGTACAGCGGGTTCAAGGCTGTTGCTAGAAGACAGCATTGCGGATGAATTTGTTGCGCGCGTTAACCACCACATGAAGGCTTGGCAGCCAGGCCATCCCTTGGATCCAAAGACCCAGTGTGGCGCTATCGTAGATGACATCCAACTCAAACGCGTCACGTCCTATATTCAATCAGGCGAGTCCGACGGTGCAAGCCTGACCACAGGCGGCAGTGAGCCAGCGATTGTAAATGGTGGTTTTTACGTGCAGCCGACCGTATTTGATCATGTCACCAGCGATATGAAGATTGCCCGCGAAGAAATCTTTGGCCCTGTATTGGCGGTCTTACGATTTAAGACTGAAGAAGAGGCCATTCGCATCGCGAATGACACAGAGTATGGTCTGGCAGCTGGTGTCTGGACGAGCAACTTGGGACGCGCACACCGCGTAGCCAAAGCCGTTCGTGCGGGATCAATCTGGGTGAACCAATATGACGGTGGCGATATGACAGCCCCCTTTGGCGGATTCAAACAGAGCGGCAATGGTCGAGACAAATCATTGCATGCATTTGATAAATATACTGAAACCAAGGCAACTTGGATCAAATTGGACTAAATATCTGTTAAAATGGTGCCAAGTGCCCGTCAGACAAATGCGTTTTGCGCACTGGTGTGACGGGTTTTTTGCTGTTAGCGACCTTAAAGCCTTATTGGGGTTGCAGAATAATTGAGACAGAAGATGACAACATCCCTTAGCGTGAACCTCAATAAAATTGCTTTGTTACGCAACAGCCGTGGCAGAGACTTCCCGCGCCTTGTCGACTTTGGTCGTTTGGCATTGGAACAGGGCGCTAAGGGCCTGACGATTCATCCGCGACCCGATCAACGACACGCACGTTATGACGACATCGCTGAACTCAAGGCGCTGATAGCCCAGTTCCCTGGCACAGAGCTCAACATTGAAGGCAACCCTACGCCCGAATTTCTCGACATTGTCGTTGCTGCCCAACCCGCACAGTGCACACTGGTACCGGATGATCCGAACCAACTGACATCAGACCATGGCTATAATGTGGCTGTAGAGGGTGGTCTGCTTAAACCCATTATCGATCGCTTACAGGCTGCAGGTATTCGGGTATCGCTCTTTATGGATCCCGATCCTGAAGCCATGTCTGTGGCAGCCTCCTTGGGCACTGACCGCGTAGAACTCTATACCGAAAGTTGGGCTGAAGCCTTTGGTACCGCGCAAGAAAGCGTTGCCTTGGAGCAATTTCGATTGGCTACTGAGGCCGCCACCAAGGCTGGCTTAGGCGTCAACGCAGGGCACGATTTAGACCTCAACAACCTCGCCCAATTCTTGACCATTCCGGGTATTGATGAGGTTTCCATTGGTCACGCCCTGACCATTGAGGCCCTTTATCAAGGCTACGGACCTGTGGTAAAACAGTATGTCGCCATTTGCCAAGGGTCACACCGCAAATAGGCGGTACTGATACTCCGAGCATCGGGTGGTCTGCCAGGGGCAAGGCAGGGGTACGGGTACACATTGTTCATACATTGTGCCGACTATTAGGCTACGCTATTAGGCACCCTGTGCCATGAGATGCGCCGATGTCGCGCCCATTTTTTGGAGATTTCATGAACCTGACTTCCAAGCTTTTGATCACCGCCATGGCCACCCTATTTATCACGGGCTGTATGACCATTGACCCCCTTACCGGTGAAGAAAAATTAACCGGCACCTCCAAGACAGCCATGACCGGCGCCGCTATTGGCGGCATACTTGGCATGGCGCTGTCAAAAAACGACCGTAAAAAGGGTGCTATCTTAGGTGCTGGCATTGGCGCCCTGTCTGGTGCAGCTGTCGGTACCTATATGGACAAACAGGAAGCGGCTTTGCGTGATCGTCTTGCAGGCACCGGCGTCAGTGTTACCCGCGACGGCGACAACCTCATATTGAACCTGCCCTCTAACATCACCTTTGCATCGGGACAGGCTGACCTCACATCCGATTTCACCAAAACACTCGAGGGTGTGGTGGTGGTCCTAGAGGAATTTGAAAGCACCCTGATTACAATAGATGGCCATACCGATTCCGTCGGCAGCATGGAATATAATCAAAGCCTCAGCGAACGGCGGGCCATGAGCGTTGCCCATTATGTGTCTGCTAAGGGCATTCAATTGGCCCGTATTGCTGCCTATGGACATGGTGAGGAACAACCAATCGCCAGCAACGACTCAGCCGAAGGGCGCGCAGAAAACCGCCGTGTGATGCTGACGCTAGAACCCATTACCAGCGAATAAATCCGCACCCTCGGGGTGTGATAGGGAAACCGTGCCATGCACTATGAAGAAGACTTTATCGATATACCTCAGGCCAAGCCCATTCCTTATCGTGCGTGGCGTTGCAAGGCACCCATCGCTACCCTGCTGTTAGTACACGGCATGGCGGAGCACAGTGGGCGCTATGGGCAATTTGGCGACACCCTGACGGATCACAATATCAACCTCGTCGCGGTTGATTTGCCCGGACATGGCGAACAGTGTGACGAACTGGATATCGGACAGGTAGATGCCTGGAACGATCTGCTTTCTGCCGTCAAGGCGGGGTGGCAACAGGCCAAGATGATTGAACCTGACGCGCCCATTTTCCTGATGGGATGTTCGATGGGTGCCTATATCTCTATGGATCTGTTAACCCAGCCTTTAGATGGCCCCCTGGCAGGCGCCATTCTCTGTGGTGCCGGTTTACAGCCACGATTTGAACTCTGGCGTGGATTGCAGGTGGCTCGCTTTGAACGCTGGCGTCAGGGACCAGAGGGCACGAGTGAACTGCTCAACACCCTCAGCTTTAAACAATTTAACAGCGCCTTTAAACCCAATGCGACCGATTTCGACTGGCTCAGTCGGGACACACAGCAGGTTAAGGCCTACATAGAAGACCCCTATTGTGGCTTTAGGGTCTCAAACCAGCTCTGGATCGGCGTCATTGAGGCAAACCTGCGTTATGTGCAGCCGGACGCTTTTAACAACTTTCCCCACAGCTTACCGACATTGCTGGTATGCGGTGGGCAGGACCCCGTATCCCGATTTGGTACAGGCATCAATCTCTTGGCGGATGCCTTGGGTCGTGTCAGAATGGCCGACATGACCCAAACCATCTACCCAGATGCCCGCCACGAACTGCTTAATGAGCTAAACAGGGAAACGGTCATGACGGATATTGTGCAGTGGATTACCCAAAGGGTACCTGCATAGATACCGCATAATATGAGACACAGCGGCAGCTGTGTTGTTGACCTTTCAGTGCGCCGGGGTTTTCGGGTGTCAACATAACCCACCAACATTGTCAGGTTATATTTGCAGGCTGGAGCGTTTGGCGTTGCATTGGTGATCGATTTATATACAATGCACGCCCCTCCTTTTACAGACGCCAACCATAGGCAAAAAATTTGATGAATACCCTTTCTTTTAAAGACCTTCAGTTATCAGAGCCAGTCATGAAAGCACTGGCTAGCGTGGGATATGAACAGCCCAGCCCAATTCAGGCGCAAAGCATCCCACCACTGTTGGCAGGAAGGGATATTCTGGGTATCGCCCAGACTGGTACCGGTAAAACCGCTGCCTTCGCGTTACCATTGCTGTGCAACATTGATCCCACTGCCCAAAAGCCACAGGCAATCGTGCTGACACCGACACGCGAACTCGCTATTCAGGTTGCCGAAGCGTTTCAGAAGTACGCAAGCTTTATAAAAGGCTTCCATGTACTGCCTATCTACGGTGGTCAGGATATGCGTGTACAGCTGCGCGCCTTGTCTCGCCCCGTACATGTAGTCGTTGGTACACCGGGTCGTGTTATGGACCACCTGCGTAAAGGCAGCTTGGATCTAAAAGACCTCAAGACCGTGGTACTCGACGAAGCAGACGAAATGCTACGCATGGGCTTTATTGACGATGTCCAGTGGATCTTGGAGCACACACCAAAAGAGCGACAGGTTGCTTTGTTTTCGGCAACCATGCCAAAGCCTATTCAAAAGGTGACTGAGCAATATTTGAAGAACCCTGTTGAAATACGCATCACACCGGAATCAAAAACGGTCGATCGTATTGATCAGCGTTATATGATGGTGCAACAAAATCGCAAATTGGACGCCATCACGCGTCTCATGGAAGTAGAAGAATTTGATGCCGCGATTATTTTTGTACGCACAAAAACCGCTACCCAAGAGCTGGCTGAAAAGTTAGAAGCACGTGGCTACTCTGCTGCTGCCCTGAATGGTGATATGAACCAGACGCAGCGTGAGAAAGCAGTTAACTCGCTAAAGAATGGCAAGCTGGATATTGTGGTTGCAACCGACATCGCTGCCCGCGGCTTGGACGTTGAGCGTATCACCCACGTGATCAACTACGACATTCCTTATGACAGCGAATCCTATGTACACCGTATCGGTCGTACTGGCCGTGCAGGCCGTGAAGGCAAGGCGATCATCATCGTTACGCCACGCGAGCAGCGTTTGTTGCGTACCATTGAACAACAGATCAAGGCGCCTATTGCTGAATACAAGTTGCCTTCAGCTGAAGAAGTCAGTGCGTCACGCATTGCCGCTTTCAAAACTGAACTGATTGCGACCATTGCAACCGTTTCTGGCCGCCCTGAGCAGAAAGCGCTTCAAGACTTGGTTGTCGATCTCCATGAAAACCATGGTCTTGAGCCATTGGATATAGCGACAACCCTCGCTTGGATGGCACAGCAAGAAAATCCGTTATTTGTCGTTGGTGGCATTGACGATTTTGTTGTTGATCCTAGCAAAGCACGTCGTGAGCGACCCAATGAAGGTCGATCAAGAGAGCAAGGAAGAGATCAAGGAAGACAGCGTGAAGATCGGCCTCGTAGAGACCGTGCCCCTACCCCTGGTGCAATCACCTACCGTTTGGCCGTTGGCCGTTCTGATGGTGCAGGCCCTGGCGACATCGTTGGCGCTATCGCAAACGAAGCGGGTATCGACAGCGCTAATATCGGCAGTATCCGTATTGCAGACACCTTTAGTACCATCGAGTTGCCTGCAACCATCTCTGCTGACATGTTAGCCAAGATTCGCAAAATTCGCGTTCGTAACCGTGAATTGGAAATCCGTGAATGGAGCGACACACCACCGCCACGTCGTGAAGGTGGTTCACGTGATGACAAGGGTGGCTACAAGGGTAAGAACCCTGGCGCTCGAAGTGGTCCACGCACACCACGTGAGCCTCGCAGCTAACGCTGTTGGTTGCTAAAAAAAACCGGCTGATGCCGGTTTTTTTTCGTCTTGAATTTATCCCTGCCCATTCCTGACCCCCGTCCCTGTATCCTTACAAAACCCACACTGACGAGGATCAACAATAGATACATTAGAGTTTACTAATATAGCGTCTCCTATCATACTTCGTGTCATCAACCTCAACGGACATTACCCATGACACAAACACTCGTTATCGTCGGCGGCGTTGCTGGCGGCGCATCGGCTGCGGCAAGAGCCCGACGCCTGTCGGAAACAGCAGACATTATCCTATTTGAACGCGACAGTTTTATCAGCTTTGCCAACTGCGGATTGCCCTACCATATTGGTGGCACCATTGAAGACCGCGACAAACTACTGGTACAAACACCCCAGTCCATGAAAGACCGATTTAACCTCGACGTGCGTATAGAGACCGAGGTCCTGTCTATCAACACCCAGGACAAAACCGTCACAGTACACAACCGCCGATTAAACACAGACTATGTCCAAAAATATGACCAGCTGGTGTTAAGCCCAGGCGCACGCGCCTTTGTGCCACCCTTTCCGGGTGCAGACCACCCCCTGGTCTATACGCTACGCAACATCCCTGATATGGATAAAATCATTCAGAAGATTGACCAAGACCTACCCAAAACCGCAGCCGTTTTGGGCGGCGGGTTTATTGGTCTGGAAATGGCAGAGGCCTTGATTCAACGGGGCATCAAAACCAGCATGATTGAACTTTCCAATCAGGTTATGGCGCCCGTTGATGCGGAAATGGCGACACCGCTCCACCAAGAATTACGTGCGCATGGCGTTGCTTTAACCCTCGGTGCTGGCGTGACCGCCATTGCCTCCAAGGGCACAGGCGTCTGTCTGTCGTTAAGCAACAACACCGAGTTGGATGTCGATATGGTCGTCATGGCCATTGGGGTACGCCCTGAAACCAGTCTGGCCAGTGCGGCGGGCATTGCACTCGGAAGCCGCGGTGGCATCCTGGTTGACGATCAGATGCGGACCTCTGTAGCCGACGTATACGCCGTTGGTGATGCCATTGAGGTCAGAGACCTCGTTAGTGGCGAACCTTCGCTGGTGCCCCTTGCTGGGCCTGCTAACCGCCAAGGACGCATCGCGGCTGATGTTATCTTTGGACGCGACAGCCGTTACCAGGACACCCAAGGCACTGCCATTTGCAAGGTGTTTGATCAAACCGTGGCCGTGACCGGTTTGAATGAAAAGCGCCTAAAGCAGTTAGGCCTGCAGTATGAAAAAATATATGCCCACGCTGCTGACCACGCCAACTATTACCCCGGCGCCGAGCAGATTAACCTCAAGCTGTTATTTGACCCTATTTCTGGTGCCATCCTAGGTGCTCAGGCCCTAGGTAAGCAGGGAATCGACAAGCGGATAGATGTCATCGCAACCATGATTCGCGCCAACATGACCGTTTACGACATGGCCTCTGCTGAGCTGTCCTATGCGCCGCCTTACGGTTCGGCGAAGGATATTATTAACCAGGCTGGATTTGTGGCGAGCAATGTCATTGAGGGAGAGCACCTGATTTGCCATCCGGAGGAAGCGCTTGCCTGTGGTGACGATCCCCTCTTGGTGGACGTGAGAGAACCCTGTGAGATAGGCCGATTGGGTACCATACCCAATGCCCTTAATATTCCTTTGCCAACCTTGCGTGATCAGTTGTCGCAACTGCCCAAAGACTGCCCCATTTTGGTCTTCTGTGCCGTAGGACTTCGTGGCTATGTGGCCTTTAGAATCCTGCACCAACTGGGATATCAGGTCCGCAATCTCACCGGTGGCTATACCAGCTATCTGATGACAGAGCGTATTGGCAAGTAATCTCGGTGTTACAGGTGCGCCTTCAGCGCACCTTTTTAGCATGCAGTCCGACCCTAACACCCCTCTTATGAACTTTGCAGTGCCCATCGGGCAGTCTAATCGTAGGCAGTTGGCGAAAATGGTGTAAAATCAACACACCTTGATTTGCACTAGGATCCTGACTGTGACTTCGTTGCTGCATCTATTAGAAAAAAACAAAGACTGGGCCAAACAATGTTTAGACCAGGACCCTGCCTATTTTGACCACCTTGCCGGCCAACAAACACCCGAATATCTGTGGATTGGCTGTTCCGATTCCCGTGTCCCAGCCAACCAAATTGTCGGCTTAGAGCCAGGTGAACTCTTTGTACACCGAAACATCGCCAATGTGGTACATGCCACTGACTACAACTGCCATTCGGTGCTGCAATATGCGGTAGACGTGCTTAAAGTAAAGCATGTGATTGTCTGTGGCCATTATGGTTGCGGGGGCATAGAAGCGGCGCTGGGACGTCATGATAATGGCTTAGTAGATACCTGGCTGAGACAGGTCAAGGAGACCTACCTCGACCACGAAGCGGAATTGAATACCCTGAGCACCAAAACCGAAAAGCACGCCCGCATGTGTGAACTCAATGTACAGACCCAGGTGCAAAACCTCTGCAAAACCAAAACCATTCAAAACGCCTGGCGCCGTGGGCAATCGGTCACGGTACACGGCTGGATTTATTCCATCTTTGATGGCGTGATCATAGACCTAAAACAGAGTTGTGATTCTCTGGACAGCGTTGCACCCATTTTTAGACTGGATGCGGAGTTTTAGTAGGGGTGGATAAGGCACACAGGGTGTGCCTTAGGGGTACTAACCTGTCGGAACTAACCTGTAGGCACTAACCTGTAGGCACTAACCTGTAGGTACTACCTTGTCGGTACTGCCTTGTGGGTGCTTACTTGCGGATCGTTGATAATCCAAAGGGCAGGTAGAGTGGGCAAACACGAATGGCTGCTGTACCCAGGGGTACAAGGCCAACCAGACCCCACCAAGACTGCAAATAAACACCAGCTGCAATCACCACCAATCCCAATGCGACCCTAACCCAGCGATCTTCAATACCTATGTTCATTTTCATAGCCATACTCCTGAAGGTGGTTAACGCCCTCAAAAGTATGGTCTAACAGCGGACAAATAGACACCGGATTGACAGGTATATTAGATTTACTTGATATGACGCAAAATACCATCTAACTCATCAAGCGAGCTATAACTAATCACCAACTTTCCCCTGCCCTTACTGCCCTGCTGAATAGCCACTGGCGTGCCCAGTGTTTCGCCCAAACGGTCAAGCAGATGCCGCATATTGGGGTCATTGTCAGCACGTTGCAGGGTGGGTGTCTTTTGTGGTTTTTGGAGTTTTCGTACCAGCGCTTCAGTTTGCCTAACGGTCAATCCTTTTTGAACCACCAAGCGCGCCGCAGCTTCCTGTTGCTGGTCCTGCACGCCAAGCAATGCCCGTGCGTGGCCCATTTCTAAATCACCATGCTCAAGCAATGTTTTGACTTCGGGTGTTAGGGCGATCAAACGGAGCAGGTTGGCAACGGTTGCGCGGCTCTTGCCGACGGCATCTGCCACCTCTTGTTGGGTCAACTCAAATTCATGCTGTAACCGCATCAAACCAATGGCTTCTTCCATCGGGTTGAGGTTTTCACGCTGTATGTTTTCGATCAAGGCCATGGCAATGGTGTCTTCATCAGACACATCGCGCACCAGGGCAGGAATGTCATGCAAACCCGCCAGTTGTGATGCACGCCAGCGGCGTTCACCCGCAATAATTTCAAAAAGGCCATCCTGCAGTGGTCTTACGACAATGGGCTGCATAACACCCTGCACGCGGATTGACGCTGCCAAGTCTTCAAGCGCCTCCTGATCCATGTCTTTACGCGGCTGGTATTTGCCCTGCTGGATGAACTCAATCGGTAAATGCCGCAATTCGCCCTTGATACCAGGGTCATTGACATCAATGTTGTCAGCTTGCGATTGTGAGATAAGTGCGCCAAGCCCTTTGCCAAGGCC
>CAWUUZ010000053.1:0-3316 GCA_963925745.1 uncultured Pseudomonadales bacterium | reverse complement strand
GCGTTGCCACCGACGACCTGCACCTGAGACAGAAGCTGGCGCGCCAATACATCGCCCTGCTTCTCCTGTCTGCCAATTAACCTGTGGCTCGCTACAGGCACAAACACCGCCTGAACATCTTCGGGTAATACCTGCAAACGGCCTTCGATATAGGCCCAGGCTTGCGCAGCCCTTACCAAGGCGATGGCACCACGCGGCGACAAGCCCAGTTGCACGTCTTCGTGTTGGCGGGTATGGAGCACCAATCGATGCACATAGCTGATCAATGCGGGGCTGGTCGTTAACGCCCCCACCTCTGTTTGGATGTCACGCAATGCCACATCGGTGAGAACAGGCACGATGTCTGCGAGACGCTCACGGCCGTGCTGGCCCGTCAACAGCGCCCTTTCTGCTTCTGGATTGGGGTATCCCAAACTCAAGCGCATCAAAAAACGGTCTAGCTGGGACTCAGGCAAGGGAAAGGTGCCCGTTTGCGATTGTGGATTCTGTGTGGCAATGACGAAAAAGGGCTTTGGCAATGTTTGGGTGACGCCATCTACCGTTACCTGCCCTTCTTCCATCGCTTCTAACAGCGCACTCTGAGATTTTGGCGTTGCGCGGTTGAGTTCGTCCGCCAAAACCATTTGGCTAAATACGGGGCCACTGTGGAATGAGAACGCCTGCTTGGCAGGGTCAAAAATGGTTGCGCCCACAACATCAGATGGCAGTAGGTCACTGGTAAATTGAATTCGTTGGAACTGTAATCCCAGCACCTTGGCTATGGCCTGGGCCAAGGTTGTTTTTCCCATGCCTGGCAGGTCTTCCATAAGCAGGTGACCGCCAGAAAAAAGGGCACAGAGTGCCAATTGAATCTGACGTTCTTTACCCAAGATGACGGTATTCAAACTCTGAAGCGTTTTGTGAATCGCTTCTCGATTGCTATCCATTAGCCTGCCTCCAAACCCCTTATCAGGTCTTTCTTAATGTCTGCAATGTCTTCAAGACCCACGGCAATACGAATGAGACCCGGCTTAATACCTGCATCCTGACGCTGCGCATCTGACAGCTTGCCATGTGTCGTGGTTGCTGGATGGGTAATGGTGGTCTTGGCGTCGCCCAAATTGGCTGTTAGGGACATCAGACGTGTTGCATCGATAAAACGCCACGCCGCTTCCTGCCCGCCTGCAATTTCGAAAGCCAAAACACCCCCGTAAGCCGACATCTGTAGGGTAGCCAAGCTATGTTGCGGGTGGCTTTTGAGGCCGGTGTAATGCACCTTGGTGACAGTAGGTTGTTCTTCAAGCCAGTGAGCAAGTTCAAACGCACTCTCACTGTGGGCCTTCATACGGATATTGAGGGTTTCTAAACCCTTGAGAAAAACCCAGGCATTAAAGGGGCTCATGGTGGGTCCAGCGGTACGCAAAAACCCTATGATTTCTTCGATATGCTCTGCCTTGCCGGCGACTGCCCCGCCCATTGCCCTGCCCTGCCCGTCGATGTATTTGGTTGCAGAATGGACCACCAGATCGGCACCCAAAGCGAGGGGTTTTTGAATCACGGGGGTGCAAAAGCAGTTATCCACAACGGTTAAAATGCCTTTTGAGCGTGCAAGCGCACTCAGGGCACCGATGTCAGCCACTTCGGCTAAGGGGTTTGAGGGTGACTCTAGAAAAAATAACTTGGTTTGGGGCGTGATGGCTGCCTGCCACTGATCATTTGCTGACAGTGCAACGAAGGTCGTGGAGATGCCAAATTTAGCGAGGTATTTGGTAAACAAATTGGTGGTAGAACCAAAGATGCTGCGCGAGGACACAATGTGGTCGCCGGCTTTGAGCAGACTCATACAGACACTGAGAATGGCAGCCATACCCGATGACGTTCCCACTGCAGCCTCAGCGCCTTCCATCAGCGCCAAGCGCTCTTCAAATGTGCGCACTGTAGGATTGGTATAGCGAGAATAAACGTTGCCCTCAGTGTCACCTGAAAACGTCGACGCCATCTCGGCTGCCGTTTCAAAGACATAACTGGAGGTCATAAACAATGCCTCAGAATGCTCTCGTTCCATGGTTCGACGCTGACCGCCTCTGACTGCCTGCGTTTCGAGACCTGACTCTTTTAAAATGGCATCACGTTCTGACATTGTTATTCAACCCTATACTGTTTAGACCCTGTGACTGTTGAGTGTAACAATCTCTGCCGGTGTTCGGCATCACTATTTTCGTGACGGGATGCAGCAAGGGTGTCGCAGCGCTGTCTGTTGGTCATGTTGGGTTGGTTAGACAAGGACAGTCTGAGGAGATAGCCGTAAGAACAGCGAACCACATGAACCCGTTTTTGGTGGGGCATTGGTCAAAAAAAACCCGCTCAGAATGAACGGGTTATGCTTTTTTCTTCGATCCGGTTCAGATTACAGCATTTCTACCATGATCGCTGTGCCTTCACCGCCACCAATACAGAGTGTAGCTAAACCGCGCTTACCCCCGGTACGTTTGAGGTTGTGAAGCAGGGTGACAATGATACGTGAACCACTTGAACCCAAGGGATGCCCCAAGGCACAGGCGCCACCAGAGACGTTGGTTTGCTCAGCAGTAAAGCCAATTTCCTGCATGGCCAACATGGTCACCATGGCAAAGGCTTCATTGACTTCAACCAGATCAAAATCAGCTGCAGTTAGGCCCTGACGGTCCAGAATTTTACGCACTGCACCAATGGGTGCGCAGGTAAAGGTGCTCGGTGCCTGGGCATGGCTACTGTAATCGACGATTTTCGCAATGGGTGTTAAACCCAATTCACGCGCCTTATCAGCGGTGGTCACCAATAACGCAGAGGCGCCGTCAGAGATCGAGCTAGAATTTGCTGCCGTGATGGTTCCGTCTTTTGCAAAGGCGGGACGCAATCCAGGAATTTTCTCAGGACGTGCCTGACCAGGCTGTTCGTCTTCAGACACAACAACGGTGCCTTTGCGAGAAACCACCTCAACAGCGGTAATTTCATCTTTGAACCAACCGTTTGCAATGGCTTCGTTGGCACGTGACAAAGAGCGAATGGCAAAGGCATCCATCGCTTCGCGCGTGAGTTCGAACTCGTCTGCTGTACGTTGCGCATGAACACCCATGGCAGTTGCGTCATAGGCGTCTTCCAAACCGTCTAGAAACATGTGGTCCAACACTTTTTGGTGACCCATACGGTAACCACTGCGCGCTTTATCGAGCATATAGGGCGCATTGGACATGGATTCCATGCCACCAGCCATGATGACACCATTGAAGCCTGCCTTTAGCTGGTCAGCTGCCATCATGACAGTCTTCATACCTGATCCGCAGACCTTGTTTACAGT
>CAWUUZ010000052.1:0-3099 GCA_963925745.1 uncultured Pseudomonadales bacterium | reverse complement strand
GCCATAGATGTGGTCTATCAGGTCTCTCAGGAACCGATTTTTGCCTTTGTGCACGTTGCACAGAGCGTCACCTTTATATTCTTTTTTAGTTGGTTTTTAATCCGCGTCACCAAAGAAGTCGAATCCAGAGCGGTAAGCGGTGAGCACAATGCCGAACCGGTAGATGCGACCACAGCCATCGCCCTGAGCAAGTTGCTGCGCGCAACCGTCATCATTACTGCAGGTTTGGTGATACTGCAAACCCTGGGCTTTTCGATTTCAGGCGTACTGGCCTTTGGTGGTGTTGGGGGCATAGCGATTGGTTTTGCGGCGCGCGACCTGCTGGCTAACTTCTTTGGCGGTTTGATGATTTTTCTCGATCGGCCTTTTAATGTCGGTGATTGGATTTTGTCACCCGACAAGCAGATTGAAGGATCGGTGGAGCATATTGGATGGCGTCTTACTGTCATTCGCAAATTTGATAAACGTCCACTCTATGTGCCTAACTCGTTTTTCTCCAATATAGCGGTGGAAAATCCATCCCGAATGACCCATCGGCGTATCTATGAAACCATTGGTGTGCGTTATGCGGATGTCCAAAAACTACCCCAGATCATCGATTCTGTTAAGGACATGCTAACCAACCATCCAGACATCGCTGCAGATCAAACGTTGATCGTCAATCTGATTGATTTTGCCGACTCCTCGGTTGAATTTTTTCTTTATTGCTTTACCAATACCACTGATTGGGTGGCCTTTCACGGTGTGAAACAGGATGTGATGTTTCGTATCATGACCATTATCGATGATGCCGGCGCTGAGATAGCCTTTCCAACCAAAACGCTGCATATCGAGCGTTCAGTAGGACCCCAAGACCCTGCGGAACAGCGTCAGGCTGACAAGGCTGGGCTGGATAAAATCCACCACCCAGGGCTCGTAAAGTGAGCCAGAAACTATCAGACCATTGGTCTGGTGGGGATATTGAAACCCGCATTTTTGAGGCGCTAGAACAGTCTGGCCTATCCCTAGACCAACTCAATATTGATGATTTGGCGCCTGTCGATCACGTTCATGCCATGGGTATGCGTGCGACCAAAGACATGGCGCAAGGCTTGGACCTGCAGACTGGTAGCAGATTGCTCGATGTTGGGTCAGGCTTGGGAGGCCCAGCGCGTTATATGGCGCACCGTTTTCAATGCCAGGTGTCTGGGATAGACCTGACATCAGAGTGGGTCGCTCTGGCGCAAAAATTGTCCACCCTGACAGGGTTCCAAGACCGAGTCGATTTCACGGTCGGTGATGCCACAGCATTGCCCTATCCAGACGGGTATTTTGATGGCGTGGTGTGTCAGCATGTCACCATGAACATTGCGAACCGGTCGCTGGCCTTTGCAGAAATGTATCGGGTGTTAAAACCAGGAGGATTTTTGGCACTGTCGGAACAGGCGTTGGGCATTAATGGGCAACCCCATTTTCCAGTTCCCTGGTCTGACGACGGATCGGGTTCCTACCTTCTGACAGCAGCTGAAACAAGGGGCTATCTGGCAAGCTGCGGATTTCGTATCGCCTGGCTAAAAACCACCGCAGAGGAAGATGTTGTAGGCTATACCCGAATGGCGACGCTTCTGGCCACCGATCAAATGCCACCCTTGGGAACCCATCTGGTTTTGGGCGACCATGTGTTGCAAAAAATTCAAAATGCAGCCCAGAACATTCGTGACGGACACATAGAACCCTTTCTACTGCTCGCCCACAAACCCCAGTAAGGGGCGTTAGCCCCATCAGAATGGCTGTTTCTCGCTAGACAGGGCAGGCCTTGACAGGGTTCAGACCCGTAACTCAGTGACAAGTGATTAGTGGTCGATGATGCCCTTGTCGATATTCAGTCTTGATAGCGCCACAGCACCCAGGAAGAAAAAGGCCAAGATAACCAGCAGCGCTGTTTGACGTCCCATCAGGTCAGACACCAGGGCAAAACTCATGGAACCAACAATGGTCGAGAGCCGCACAAACAGACCCCAAAATCCAAACAGTTCTGACGCATGTGCCTTGGGCGACAAGAGTCCCACCACGGCTCTACTTGAACTTTGGGTTGCACCCAAACCAGCACCAGCGATCACACCGATAATGGTAAAGAACCCCTGGGGTGTCATGCCAAACATCTGAGATAGGGGGTTGAGGAAATAAATGCCTAGAACACCAATCATCCACCAAATGAGTGTTGCCATGATGGTATTGCGTGGTCCTAAGAGCCGTTCCAGATAGCCAAAACCAATTGCTCCAACCATGGCACTCACCTGCAAGGCCAAGAATATTGTGGTTTTTTGGCCCTGGCTCATGTGCAACTCAGCATCAATATAGATGCCGACAAATTGGATGATGATGGCCATCGCAGCCGAGTAGAGGGTGAATACCAAAAAGAATTCAAACAAAACGGGCAGGTCTTTGACAATTTTCCAGCTGTGCTTTACATGCTGTGTTGCTGCACGAAACAGTTTCCCCAGCTGTATTTTTTCATAGCCAGGCTTGGGTAAGGAGCGTTCCTTGACCAGTAAAAAGGTGGGTATGGCTGCGATCACAAAGAACAACCCTGTAAATACCATCGCCCATTGGTGTTGCTTGATATAGGCCTCTGGATCGGCACTGGGGTCGGCGGTCACGATGCCAAACAACACCACGATCAAACTGACCAAACCACCCACGTAGCCAATGCCCCAGCCAATACCTGATATCTTGCTCATGGTTTTGTTGTTGGCAAGGTCAGTCAGAAAGGAGGCGCAAAAGACCTCTCCCAACATAAAGGCGGTGTTGCTGACGACAATGAGAAATATCGCCAGCCAAATTTGTCCGGGCTCTACAAAAAACAGCAGCATGGTAAACAGGGCGCATACCGCGGTGGTGATCGCCAAATAGATTTTTTTACGGCCACTGAAGTCGCACAGCACACCTGCAATGGGGCCTGCAAACATGGCGATCAGGGTCGAGACGTTCATCGCGATGGCCCAATACACATCATGCCACTGTGAATCAGCGGGTATCAGGTAACTTACAAAGAAAGCGCTATAGAGGATGCTGATGACAATGGTGGTATAGCTGGAATTGGCAAAGTCGTACATCGCC
>CAWUUZ010000051.1:0-4075 GCA_963925745.1 uncultured Pseudomonadales bacterium | reverse complement strand
TGATGGGCGGCCGCGACAGTGCAGCGGGTGCACCGCAGGCAGGTGGCTATCAGAACCAGTCTCAGTCTCAGCCTCAGTCTCAGCCTCAAGCTCAGTCTCAAGCTCAGGGCCAACAGCCACAGCAGCCTCAGCAGCAGAATCAATACCAGCAGCCTCAGCGGTCTGCACCAGCACCACAGTCTCCACCCATGCAGGCTTTTGAAGACTTTGATGATGACATCCCTTTTTAGGGCATAGCTTGGTGGTATTTGGAATGTGCGCAGCCTGGATTTTCAGACACGCTGCAGCCCATTCATCGGGAAATGTTTTGATATGATATCCATTGGTGTGATCGACAGTCAGGGTGCAGTGATTGACGCCCTGACGACACAGATAGAGGAACGGGAGGCTGACTTTCAGGTAACTCCTGTTTTTGGCATGCCTGACATCTCTGTCGACTATGTGGTGTTGGTATTAGAACTTTCCAATACGGCAGAAAATATCCTCTCAATACCTTCTATCGTGGCGCTGCGTGACTGGACTGTGGAACACCACAAGCCGGTCATACTGGTATCGAGTTCTGCGGTATTTGGTGGCCATCGGCAGACGCTGTACATGGAGTCTGCCAGCATTGATCCGGTCTCCGATTTTGGTCGCTTTTGCTCAGACGTAGAACAGGCTTTTTTGGAGAATCCACAGACGCTGGTGTTGCGGACAGGTTGGCTGTTTCATTTGAAAAAAACCAACTGGCTTGGACGTGCAGTAGACCAATTTCAAAATGGCTTGGAAATCGATTTCCCCCCCGATCAGACCGGCAATCCAACGTCCAATATCGATGTCGCACGGGTGCTATTGGCCCTTATTCAGCAGCTGACCTTTGCCGACAATCCAGCACTCTGGACCACCTACCACTATGGCAGTGTGGGCGTGGTATCACTGCACCGTTTTTGTAAGGTTGTCTTTGGGGAGCTGTCGACCGTTCTGGCCTGTCCCTTGGCAACGATCTTTTCGTCGGGCTATGACGAAGTGGAAATGCGGCACCAATTTGGTAAGAACACCGCCTTGGATTGTCACAAGGTTTTGTCCGACTTTGGCATCAAGCAGCGTAGCTGGTTACAGGACTTTGCGGTCATGCTGCAGGAATTGTCTCCGCAGCCTGAGGAAGACTAATGCGCTGGCTGAAGCGGTTGTTGCTCGCCCTCTTAGGCCTATTGGTACTGCTATTTGCCTTGCTGTGGTCGGTGACTGACCCAGATCCCTGGGTGCCAAGCAAACCTGGATTGTTGTTCTCAGATTTAAAGCGTGCCCAAAGTTTGGCACAGGAATACCGACCGTCGCGGCTCGTTGCCGGTCAGCGTTATGTGGTCACCCTGAGCCAACGTGAAGTGAACCTGTTGGCAACATCGGCAATGTCGACACAGCAGTACACCCACCTGCTTAATCTAGATCTCCAAGTCAGCAGTGACCAAGTTGAAGCACGTGTCAGTCTGCCGATTTTGAGAGACCTTTTAGGCCGTTGGTTAAACCTGTCGGTGCTGTTTTCCGTGGCGCCTGGCCAATTACCGGAGCAGGTAAAGGTGCAAATTGGTTCTTGGGTGTTGCCGCATTGGCTCAATCAACAGTTAGAGACCCGATGGAAGCGGGGGCTAGAGCCGCATTGGATTGGGTTGTGGGACTCGGCACAGGTGAAATTGGATCGGCTTGATAACAGCATATTGATTGGGTTTACCTGGATTCCTGAAACCTCTGACCTGATAACCGAAGCCTATTTGCCTGATGATGTCGCCAACCAGGATATCGCTAAGCGGGTCATTCAAGCCCTTACAGACGTAGTAGCGGGTGGCCCAACTGTGATGCACCTGAATCAGTTTTTAGCGGCAGTGTTGGTCAAAGTGATGCCGACAACGGCGGAATTGCCAGTCTTGATGGTCGGACTAGCCCAATATATCAGTGGCAATGCCATCGGACCGCTTTTTGATGTATCCCTTCCTACACCCAAGGTTATTTCTTTGACGCTATCTGGCAGGCGCGATTTGGCGCGTCATTACGTCATATCGGCAACCTTAGCCTCTCAGGCAGGGGACACCTTGGCAGGGCAGTTGGGCTATTTTAAGGAGCTGTCAGATGCAGATAACCGATCAACGGGCTTCTCTGCGTCTGATTTGTTGGCAAATCAGGGCGGTATTTTGTTTTTTCACAGGCTTCAAGATGCGGTGAAAGACAAACAACTACTGGCCTTTATTGCGGATTTAAACCAGCCGCTATTACCGTCAAAATCAGCCCTGACGGTGCTGGAGCAAGATTGGGATGGCGACGACATAGCTGATCTTATGTCGGTATTTATCGCCTTACCCTTTTATCAGGTTCCCACTATCAATGCCCGACGCAGATAGTTCGTCTTTTGGCTAGGCTGGCTTAGCCTCATCCTGTTGCAACCACGCTTGAATCACTTCATTGGCCGCTCTAAAGGCTTCCCATCCCGCTGGTGCGCCGCAATAGGCGGTTGCATGCAACAACACTGCTTGAATCTCCTCAGGGCTACAGCCATTGCGCAGGGCGCCCCGTACATGGCCCTTTAACTCTTGGTCTGCACGCATGGCGGTTAGCATTCCAAGCGTGACAAGGCTCCGGGTTTTGAGCGGAATGGCATCATTGACCCAGGTTGTTCCCCAGCACATTTCGGTGATCATGGTTTGTGCTGGCGCACTGAAGTCGGTAGCGGCATTTAAGGCGCGATCGACATAGAAGTCTCCCAATACCTTTCGTCTCAGTGCAATGCCCTTGCTGTACTTGTCATCTGACATTCTGGAATCTCCAATGCTTGCTGTTTATGCGCAGCCGAACAGTGTTGGGCTTCTGATCATATTGACGCTGCGCCACGCGCCTAGGTGGCGGTAGATTAGGTTTTTATACTCGGTTTGAATCTAGGGTTCACATGGTGCGTTTAAAAACTAGGGTTTGAGTAAGCTATCCAACTCACCGCTGTTTTTCAACCGTGCGAGATCAGACTGACCCCCGACAAAGGTGCCATGAACAAACACCATGGGGTAAGTCGGCCACCCCACCCACATTTTGATGGCAAGGCGTCTTCGCCATTCGCTGAGATAGCTGCCGTATTCAAGGTAGTGGTATTCGGTGCCCTGTTGATCAAAAAGCTTGCGGGCTTTTTTGACTTCTGGGTTCTGGCGCATGCCGACGATGACGACAGGGTGGGTCGCAACAGCCGCTATGACAGCGTCAACGGTGTCACGGTGGTCTGGCTTGCCACCCATCTCGTTCAGAATGTTGCTGTGTACGTTTTCTGTCTTAAAAATGGATCTGGTCATGGTGTGTTCTCAAAGGGATTTTAAAAGGCGTGCACCCTGTGTCGTCCTTGTCATCGGTATGAACGCCAGACGGCAACGGGCAATGTGCAATGAGCAATGGTTTGAATACAGTGTGGCACGGAACGCGAATTTATAGCACAAAAGTTGGTGCGCGAAACGGGGAAACACAGCCTTCTGTGTTTCAGGAGTATCAGACAGGACAGGGCGTCGCTGTCTGAGGTCGGTCGCTAGGGTATTGCTGTCTTAAAATAGTGCAACGAGGTCTGCGTAACCGGCTTCAGCAAGGGCGTCTACCGGAATAAAACGCATGGCTGCCGAGTTGATGCAGTAGCGCAAGCCTGTCGGTTTTGGGCCATCGGAGAACACATGCCCCAGGTGTGAATCGGCGTAACGGCTTCTCAATTCAGTGCGGGTATAGAACAGGGTCTTGTCCGCGTGTTCAACAATGAACTCTGGAAAGAGGGGCTTGGTAAAGCTGGGCCATCCGGTACCTGATTTGTATTGGTCCAGTGATGAAAACAGCGGTTCCCCACTGACGATATCGACATAGATGCCAGCAGCCGTATTGTCAAAATAGCGGTTGCTATAGGCTTCCTCTGTGCCTTCTTCCTGGGTGACATGGTATTCAGTCGGAGAAAGCGTGCTCTTTAAGGTTGCAGTGGCAGGCTTTTTAAACTGCTCGAATTGCGCCATATACTGCGATGCCAAGGGCGACCCTTGGCTTGCAAGGTGGTCGTAATGTAATGCATCACCCCATTGTCTTTCGAGGT
>CAWUUZ010000050.1:0-6303 GCA_963925745.1 uncultured Pseudomonadales bacterium | reverse complement strand
GCCCTATGCGTGGCAGTCCTTTATAAAGGTGCTGTCAGCCTATGAACAACCGGAATATATCTTAGTCATTCACTCGGATTGGGTCACCAGTCTGCTCTCGATTTCATCCTCCCACACGCCCCAAAGTGTACCGGCCAATTTTGTCGGTGATCATGATTTGCCTGCCCTGATTCGTCGCCGTTTAAAGGCACGAGATATCGACAGCCAAATGATATCCGATCCATCAGCGAACACAGCAACCTCTGAGTTGGTCGCGCAGCTTTACCCCAATCAAGATATTCCCATCATGGCCCTGTCACTGCGTGCCAGTGGCAACGCAGCAGAGCATCTGATGTTGGGTGAGGCTTTGTCCTGGTTACGCGAACATAAGGTTCTGATTATGGGTGTTGGTTTTCCAGTATTGAATAATGGGGTGTCACCTGCGGAGGCTGATCCACATAAGATGCGGAAGTCCTTTCTATTTGATCAGTGGCTCAATCAAATTGTGACCCAGAATGTGGTGACAATACCGATGCGGAAAACGCTCTTGTCGCGTTGGGAAAATGCACCGCACGCCCTGTACTGTCATCCCCTTGCGACCACCATGCTGCCTTTACATCTGTGCTGCGGAGCGGCAAATTTTGGCACAGCAAACCTACTCTATGATGAACAGTGGGATGACTTGCAGTTGTCAGCCTTTGTTTGGCGCTAGGGTCTGAAAAGGTCGCCCAATAAAAATAACCTCAAATGCCCCTAAATTGTTGTAAAGTGGCTTCAATTTCAAATAACACACATAGGATCAGAATATGGGTTGGTGGGGGAAAATTGTCGGTGGTGCCGTTGGCTTTATGATCGGTGGCCCAATCGGTGCACTGCTTGGCATAGCGATAAGCTCCAATATCGGTTTTGCAGGCAGGGGATTCTCGGGTGGTATGGCTCCTGGCGAACAGGAACGGGTTCAGATGGCGTTTTTTACCGCCACATTTTCCATGATGGGTGCGGTCGCTAAGGCAGATGGCAAGGTGACGCAGGACGAAATCACCCTTGCAGAAAACGTCATGCGACAAATGAATCTAGATGCTGAAATGCGCCATACCGCAATGCGCCTGTTTATAAAGGGCAAGCAGGATGATTTTCCATTGGAAGAGGTGATGCAGCAGTTTCGACAGGAGTGTCACCGCCGATCAAATCTGATGCGCATGTTTATCGAGATACAGATTCAGGCAGCTTACGCAGACGGAGCATTGCATCCTGCAGAAGATGCCCTGTTGGTCAAGATCTGCCAGATGTTGGGCTTTCACGAGATGGTCTACCGCCAAATAGAGGCCATGGTGAAATCAAGCATGGGCTTGGGTGGTGGACATTATCAGCAGTCGGGTTCAGGAAGTCAGGCCTCAAGTGGGCTAACCAAGACAGAAGCCTATGATATCTTGGGCATGACACCGCAAAACTCGAGTGCTGAAATCAAAAAAGCCTATCGCCGCCTGATGAGCCAGCACCACCCAGACAAACTGGTGTCCAAAGGCTTGCCTGAAGAGATGATGAAGCTGGCGACCGAGAAATCACAAAAGATTCGTGACGCCTATGAGCTGCTAAAAGCGTAGCAGTGCCTTTCTATGCCAGATATCCCAACGCCCTCTAGGCGCGTTGGGTCACGTCTGAGTTACTTTAGCTTGATTTCTGATGACACCAACCGTTTGAGCAAACCCTGTCTAATCATGGTTGCTGCATGTTCAATGTCAGGTGAAAAATACCGGTCTTTATCATAAAAGGGTACCTTGCTCCGCAGTTGCGCGTGGGCCTTATCCAGGGTGGCAGAGGTTTGTAGTGGCTTGAGAAAGTCCAAACCCTGACAGGCTGCCAGCCATTCGATGGCCAAAATACCTGAGGTGTTTTCCCACATATAGCGCAGTCTGCGAGCTGCATAGGTCGCCATGGATACATGGTCCTCCTGGTTCGCAGAGGTGGGCAGGCTGTCGATACTGGCAGGATGCGCCAAGGACTTGTTTTCACTGGTAAGGGCTGCGCTGGTTACCTGAGCAATCATAAACCCTGAGTTGATGCCGCCATTGTCGACCAAGAAGGGCGGTAGGCCGCTCAGTTGGCTATCGATTAACAGCGCCATACGCCGCTCTGACAGAGATCCAATCTCGGCCAGTGCCAAGGCAAGGTTGTCTGCCGCCATAGCGATCGGTTCAGCGTGGAAATTACCACCTGACAAAATCTCATTGTCATCAGCAAATACCAGCGGGTTATCAGAGACCGCGTTGGATTCTGTGATGATGACATCAGCCGCATTGCGAATCTGCTGTAGGCAGGCGCCCATTACCTGCGGTTGGCAGCGCAGTGAGTAGGGGTCTTGCACCTTCTCGCAGCTGCGGTGTGAGTCTTCAATGGCAGAGTGGTCCAAAAGTTCTCGGTACGCAGTTGCCATGTCGATCTGGGATTGGTGTCCACGGGCAGCATGGATACGGGCATCAAAGGGTGCGCGAGATCCCTTTGCCGCTTCGACACTGAGGGCACCAATAACGGTGGCTGAGGTCAGGGCATTCTCTGCTGCAAACAGACCCTGCAACGCCAAGGCGGTTGATGCCTGGGTACCATTCAACAGCGCCAGGCCTTCCTTGGGACCCAGTACCAGGGGTTTAAGGCCTGCGACATTTAAAGCAACCTGTGCTGAGATCACCTCACCCCGATACAGGGCTTGGCCTTCACCCAGCAAGACGCAACTCATGTGTGCCAGTGGGGCCAAGTCGCCTGATGCGCCGACCGAGCCTTTCTCAGGAATACAGGGGTATATTTCGTGGTTGAGCAGGGTTAGCAATGCATCAACGACCAGAGGGCGTATGCCAGAATAGCCCCGTGCCAAGGAATTGACCTTGAGTACCATCAGCAGACGTACCGTTGCTTCCGACATAAACTTGCCGATACCGGCAGCATGGCTTAATACAATGCTGCGTTGTAGGGTTTCAAGGGCGTCGGCTGGAATTCGGGTGTTGGCGAGCAGTCCAAATCCGGTGTTGATACCGTATACGACACGGTCATCAGCAATCACCTGATTGACGGTGGCAACCGACTGTTCCATCAAGGGGTAAGCCTCAGGTGCCAAGGACAGCATGACAGGTTCGCGGCTAATCAGATCCAGTTCAGCGAGGGTCATTTTTCCTGGCTGAATGACAAGGGTATGTTTCACGAGCGCTTCTCCATCATAGGTAGGTCAAGGTTGTGTTCTGTGGCGCAATTCTTTGCGATGTCATAGCCCGCATCTGCATGGCGCATGACACCGGTTGCAGGGTCATTCCAAAGCACGCGACCGAGTCGTTGTCTGGCAGCATCGGTACCATCGGCAACGATGACAACACCCGAGTGTTGGCTAAAGCCCATGCCGACTCCGCCGCCATGGTGCAGGCTAACCCAGGTAGCGCCACCGGCCGTATTGAGCAGCGCATTGAGTAGCGGCCAATCAGAGACCGCATCTGAGCCGTCAGCCATGCTTTCTGTTTCACGGTTGGGCGATGCCACTGACCCAGAATCTAGGTGGTCACGTCCGATAACGATGGGAGCCTTTAGTTCACCGCTGGCAACCATGTCATTAAAGGCCTGGCCCATGCGTGCGCGGTCTTTGAGGCCGATCCAACAGATTCTGGCGGGTAGGCCCTGAAACTGAATTCTCTCCCGTGCCATGTCCAGCCAGTTGTGCAGGTGGGTGTCATGCGGCAAGAGTTCTTTGACTTTTTGATCCGTCTTGTAGATATCCTCTGGGTCTCCAGACAGGGCAACCCAACGAAAGGGGCCGATACCTTCGCAAAACAGTGGCCGAATATAGGCAGGTACAAATCCCGGGAAATCAAAGGCATTTGATACACCTTCTTCCAGGGCCATTTGGCGAATATTGTTGCCATAATCGACTGTTGCTGCACCACGGTTTTGGAGTTCCAACATGGCCAATACCTGAACCGCCATAGAGGCCTTGGCTGCTGCGACCACAGACTGGGGTGCCGAAATGCGTTTTTCCGCGGCCTCTTCCAGTGTCCAACCCTGTGGCAAGTAGCCATTTAGTGGGTCGTGGGCACTGGTTTGATCGGTAACGACATCGGGTGTGATACCACGGCGCACCAACTCAGGGTAGACATCGGCAGCATTTGCAAGCAGTCCAATGCTGATCGCTTCGCCGTTACGGCAGGCGTTTTCAATCCACTCAAGTGCCACGTCCAAAGAAGGCGCCTTCTTATCCAGATAGCCAGAGCGAATCCGAAAATCAATTCGGGTTTCATCTACCTCAATGGCAAGCATTGAAAACCCAGCCATGGTTGCTGCCAGTGGCTGTGCGCCACCCATGCCGCCAAGGCCACCCGTTAGAACCCAACGGTTTGTTGGAATGCCATCAAAGTGCTGTCGCGCTATGGCGCCAAAGGTTTCATAGGTGCCCTGAACAATCCCCTGTGATCCAATATAGATCCAAGAGCCTGCCGTCATCTGGCCATACATCATCAGGCCTTTGCGGTCTAACTCATTAAAGTGTTCCCAATGGGCCCAGTGCGGAACCAAATTCGAATTGGCTAACAGCACACGCGGTGCATTTTCATGGGTTTGAAAAACGCCCACAGGCTTGCCGCTTTGAATCAACAGGGTTTCTGTGTCTTCAAGGCGCTTGAGTACCTCAACAATTTTGTCATAGGCAGGCCAGTCTCTTGCCGCTCTGCCAATGCCACCGTAGACCACCAAATCAGCAGGGTGTTCTGCGACCTCTGGGTCAAGGTTGTTCATCAGCATGCGCAATGCGGCTTCCGTGAGCCAACTCTTTGCCTGTAGTTCAGTTCCGCGGGCTGCGCGGATGTCGCGCGTTGGATCATGTCGGGTATTCATAAGGGACTCCACTTCAAAAATTCAGATGACCACCGAGTCGGTAGCGGTGGCCAGGATGGTAAAAGACGGCAAAGTTAACGACCTGTTGGTGCGGATCGTAAGTCCGTCTGCTGACTTTCAAACAGGGTTGGCTAGGTTCTATCTCTAGCCACTGTGCTTGGGATGCTTGCGGTAAAACCGCTTCGATCCAGTGGTCAGCTTCGCTGAGGGGTATTTGTTCACTGAGGTATTGGTTGGGGGTTACCGCAGTGAAGTCTTGCAAGAGGTAATCGGGTGCACGGTCTGGATGGACCGTACGTTCTTCAAGTTGAATGGGCAGGTCATTCTCAAAGTGAATGATGCGGCTAAAAAAAGCCGGGCTGCCTTCTGGCAGCAACAGGGCCTTTGCCATATCTGCATCTAAAAAACAGGCTTCGAGGTTTAAAACGGTTGCGCGGTGGCGGTGTTGGCGTTCCGCGATTTCTGTCGCGATATTCTTTATTTCCAATGCAGCACCCGTCGGCAGTTGTCCCGCCACAAAGGTTCCAGAGCCTTGGCTTCGCTCCAACACGCCAGCCTCTGTTAATTCAGACAGGGCGCGACGCGCAGTCATTCTGCTCACAGAAAAGGTCGAGGCCAGCTGGTTTTCAGAGGGCACAGGGGTGCCTTGGTGCCAGTTGCCTGCCTGTATCTCTGTCAAAATATGCTGTTTGATGACTTGGTAGCGCGGTGTCATGGGTGCCGTCCTAAAAATGATGTTAGGGAGAATACCCTGTGATGCTTGTATATACAACTAACGACCCTGCCTTTTTCCTATTAAAGTATTTCATGTAAGGTGTGAAAACTATGACGAATTTTAATCTTCTGAGTTTGATAGACTGCAACGACAGATAGCGGTTGTGGCTACTTTTATGGAGTTGACTATGGATTGGCAGGCAGTTAAAAGGCAGGTGATTGGAGACGGTTTGCAGCATCGCGATAAGCCGTTGGTCTATGCAGACTGGACAGCCAGTGGTCGGTTGTACGGGCCTATTGAAGACTTTATGCGCGATACAATTGGACCCTGGGTTGCCAATACCCATTCTGAATCCAGCGATACGGGTCGTGCCATGACACAGCTATATCAGGAAGCGCGTCAAACCATCAAGCAGCATGTGCGTGCAGAACACAGCGATGTCTTGGTGCTGACGGGTACCGGAATGACAGGCGCAGTTAACAAGTTGCAGCGTATGATGGATTTACCTTCCCGGACAGACGACACCTCGGGTGTCTTGCCCCTGGTTATCATCACCCACATGGAACACCACTCCAATCAAACCAGTTGGCACACACGTGCTGTCGATGTGGTGATTATTAAGCCAACCGAGAATGGCCAACCATCAATGGCGCATTTGTCAGAATTGTTGGCTGACAACGCGCACAGACCGCTGATTATCGCCAGCGTCACCGCCTGTTCAAATGTCACCGGTATACAAACCC
>CAWUUZ010000049.1:0-3576 GCA_963925745.1 uncultured Pseudomonadales bacterium | reverse complement strand
GGCTGTTTTCTTGTCGTGGGCAAAAAGGACCAATCCTGATGACTCCCGGTCAAGTCGGTGAACCAAGAGTGCTTGCCGCTGAGGTCGGAAATACAGCGATACCACACGCAGCAAGGAGACATGATCGCCCCAATCGGTACCCTCTATGACCATACCCGCTGGTTTGTTCCACACCGAATAGAGTTCGTTGTCGGCAACAGGTACCAGCTTGGGTGCATGCATGCTTAACAGCTGCTCGTCATAGAAAAATTCGATGATGTCGCCAATTTTGAGGTCGGTCATGGCACGACGCAGTCGCAGACGGGGTTCTTTGCCACGCTTTAGCCAGACGGCACCCTTGTTCATCACGTCCTTGAGACGTGACTTAGACAGATCGACATTATCGAGCAAAAAATCAATGGCTATCAATGAATCAACGGCTTCTACTTCAAACGCCATCTGGGCTCTGAGCGACTCTTCTTCATGCATGGATACAATTCCTAAATTCTGTTGGATGCCGTTGTCATTAGTCTGTTTGTTTTATGCACTGTTTTAGCGCGCCGCGCCTGTCAGGTGGTTTACCACTTCTGCCGCAGCAAAAAAGCCAAAGGCACCGGTGACCATGGTAGCAGCTCCGAATCCTGCGGCACAATCCAAACGCATGGGTTGGTCGCTTTGAGGACGCGTTTCACAGACGGTGCCATCTGCTTGCGGATAGCGCAGGTGTTCGGTCGAATAAACACAGCGCACGCCAAATTTTCGCTTTGGGTTGCTGCTAAAGCCATGGTGTTTACGCAGCCGCTGACGCACATTGCGCGCCAAGGGATCTTGAACGGTTCTCGACAGGTCATCTATGGTGATGCGGGTCGGATCAACCTGCCCACCTGCCCCGCCTGTGGTCACAATCGGAATCTTGTTGCGTACGCAATGGTAAATCAGTGCAGCCTTTGGCAACACACTGTCGATGGCATCGACCACATAGTCCAACCCCTCAGGCAGCAGGGAAAAGAGGTTATCTGGTGATATAAAGTCTGCAATGGCCGTGACCTGGCAATCTGGATTTATGGCCAGAATACGGGATTCCATGGCGGCTACTTTTAACTGCCCAACCTGCCCTGTAAGTGCATGAATTTGGCGGTTGGTGTTGGTCACACAGATGTCATCCATATCGATTAACACAATATGGCCTATGCCACTGCGCGCCAATGCCTCTGCCGCCCAGGAACCGACACCCCCTATTCCGATCACCGCAACCTTTGCTGCTTTCAGACGCGCCAATCCTGCAGCACCATAGAGTCGTTGGGTGCCGCCAAAGCGCTGCTCGTAGCCTGGTGCCTCTGAGCTCTGATCTGAATGTGCCGTCTCTGTCATATCGGGTTGGTCTGTCATCACGGGTTGGGCCTGTCACCAAGGGTTGCTGAAAACTGACTTACTTAAAAACGCGCTTCATTTGCGTTACGAAAAAGCCAATCATCACCGACCTTTACTGTTCGCTTCTTGCACATAACGACCATCATGGGCGATCAATTGCGAACACTGAAAAAAGGAGCGCAGTATAATGGAGCTGAGTGCTACTGGCTATAGGTTACAGCCCTTTGCCACGCCCTTTGCAATACCCATAGGTTGGTGCAATCGACTGGCACAAAATGCAGGGATAAGTTTAAAAACGCCTTTCAGAATCAGCCGCTTTTGCGTACCTTATAGGCAACTTAGTTACCGTGAAAACATCTCCATGACTGAATTCGACTTTGACACGCCCTTTTCGCGTGACGGCACCTTTGCGGAAAAACACGAAACCTTTCGTAGCCACAACGCCATTCCCATGTGGGTAGCAGACACCGATTTCCCAGCGCCACAGTGTGTCACAGACGCATTGCAAGAAAGGATTACCCATGGCGCCTATGGCTATACGGATCCTTGGCCACAGCTCATGCAGACCACCATCAAGTGGTTAAAAGACCACTATGACTGGGAAGTAGAGGCCAGTTGGATTGTATGGCTGCCAGGCGTGATACCGGGCGTTAATGTTGCTAGCGCGGCCTTTACGCAACCTGACGACAGCATTGTGGTCCAAACACCCAATTATCCACCCCTACTCCATGTTGCAGGACAGCACGGCTGTGAGCCTCTGTATGTCCCAACCCACCTTGTCGAAGGCCGGTGGACGCTCGATTTTGACGCCCTAGAACGGCATTTTAAAACACCCGACTGTACCCTCTTTATTCTCTGCAATCCGATGAACCCCTGTGGCACCTCCTATACCACGGCGGAATTAGACCGCATTACTGAGCTGGCCTATCTCCATGGTGTGCAAATTTGCTCTGACGAAATTCATTGCGACCTCATATTGGACAAAGGCGTTACCCATGTACCCATGGGAAAACTAGACCCCACTGCAATTACACTCATGGCAGCGAGCAAAACCTTTAATGTGGCTGGTTTACGATGTGGCTTTGCCGTCATACCGGATGTTGATGTGCGAAAGCGTTTTGAAAGGGCCAAAAAAGGTTGGATGTCGACACCCAATTTACTGGGGCTAGTGGCAACAGCAGCCGCCTTTGACGGTGGCAGCGCTTGGCTCGAGGCCCAAATGGACTATTTGCGCGGCAACCTAGACCATATTGTGGATTTTATGCCCCGTTTGCCTGGAATGACCCTAGAGCGCCCAGATGCGACCTTTTTGGCCTGGATGGATTGCAGCGGCACTGGTTTAGAACATCCTTTTCGACATTTTTTAAAACACGGTGTCGCGCTTTCAGATGGTGCTGACTTTGGCGCGCCTCACTTTGTGAGGCTCAACTTTGGCTGCTCTCGTACCCAGCTGATAGAAGCCTTGACCCGTATGGAGAGGGCTTTAGGTGCTCTCTAGTCAAGATTTGAAAGCCGTTGTGACCGACCGCATGCCCTTTGGAAAATACCAGGGACGCTTTATTGCTGATTTGCCCGAAGACTACCTGCTGTGGTTCGCCAAAAAAGGCTTTCCCACCAGTCGCTTGGGACATTTGATGCAGCTGATGTTGGTCATTCGCGAAAATGGGTTAGAGACATTGCTCGACCCACTCAGGGCGGGTCGCAGGTAATGAACCCACTGGGTATTTTCACGCATGGCGCTGCTCTTGCACGCCAAGACACCGCTGACTATCCCATTATTCGATCAGCACGAAGACGTACCCTGGCCATTCATATTCGCCATGGTGAGGTCACCATTCGCGCACCTGAGCGACTAGCGCTTGCCACCATCCACCAATTTGTCGATAGCCGAAAGGCCTGGATAGCCAAAATGCTGTCCCGCGACGCTGCAACCCCTCCCCCTGTGTTTGAAGACGGGGTGATTTTACCCATTATGGGTCGAGACACCCGCATCAACTGGCTTATTGGCAGCTCGGGGCACATACAGATTGGTGGTGACTCGTTGGTGATTCCCTTTGGTAAAAGCGTAAAACACCGTTCGGTCTATGCTCTCAAAAAGCTGGATACCTGGTTACTGACACAGGCCAACGACCAGCTGCCACAGCAGGTATCGCAAGCGGCCATGCAACTGGGTGTGGCACACCGACTCAAACATATCACCTTTAAGACCACGCGATCAAAATGGGG
>CAWUUZ010000048.1:0-7403 GCA_963925745.1 uncultured Pseudomonadales bacterium | reverse complement strand
CTTTTTGTTAGAAATAGGCTTACCTTTTTAACAGTGCCTGTCCTTTTTGTTTTTTTGGTGCCTGTCTTTTTTGTTTTAGCGTTAGAAATAGGCTTACCTTTTTAACAGTGCCTGTCCTTTTTGTTTTTATTTGAATTTCGTAGCGTTATTTTTTTCTAGAACACAGAGCCTTAACGTCCCTCAGTGTGCTTCTGGTCCTGCTTTTTGATGAGCACATAGACTGCACCGACACCGCCATGGTGTTTGGGTGCGGTGTGGAAAGCGAGCACTTCGGGAATCTCTCGTAGCCAGCGGTTGGTGTAACTCTTTAGCAGCGCTGGAGGATCACCCTGCTCGCCCTTGCCGTGCAACACAATGGCAAGTCTCACATGATACCGTCTGCAGTCTTGAACAAAGCGTAACAAGGCGATCCGCGCCTGCTCAACCGTTTTGCCATGCAAATCCAAGCGCGCCTCAATCTCAAAGGCACCCTGCTTCATTTTACGCATCACACCATGCGCCAGACCGGGTTTTGAATAGCTGATACTGTCTTGCGGTTGAACCATTTGCAGGTGGCTAACGTTCAAAGGATTTTCTGGGGCATCTTTGGCAATGGTGGCATTTTGTTGACGGTGGTCCTGCCCTGGCGTTGTCTTGGGCGGCAAGGTCAGATCAGCCTTTTGGGCCTTCAACTTGAGTGGTTCGACACCCTTCATTGCCTCCTCAAACTGCTGTGCATCATCTCCTGTACCCTGCGTCATACTGCTACCTGTCTGCTACCTATCTGCTACAAAATAATGCGCCCCCAGAAACGGAGCACAGCCATGGTTGTGATGTCTGGCATCAGAATGTCGGCACGCCGACTGGGGTATTAGCCCCGTTGGAAATCATAAATGGAGCCCACTTTCAAAATATGGGTTAACGCATCGAGTGCGTCGCGGCTTTCCATTAACAGCCTTGGGTCGGCCAAGTCTTGGGTCGAAAGCCTATCACGGTAATGCACATGGACCCAGTCCACGAGGTGTCGATACAGATCTTCAGACATCAAGGTTGCTGGATTGACAGCTGCCAATTCACGGGCATTTAAAGCAACACGCAAACGCAAACAGGCTGGGCCACCGCCATTTTTCATGCTCTGCTTGAGATCGAAAACCTTAACCTCTGCAATGGGGTTTGTGGTATCTGCGATCAAACGGTCTAGATAGGCAGACACGGAACTGTTTTCACGACACTCACTGGGCACCACCAAACTCATGCGCTCATCGTCATGGGACAACAGCTGTGAGTTGAATAGATAGGAACCCACTGCGTCCTTTAAAGACACCTCGTGTTCAGCCACCATCACGGGTATCAAACGCGTACCCTGCAACTGGCGATCCAAGTCGTTAAGCACCTGCTCGGTATCGAGAAAGGCTGCCTGATGGTAAAAGAGTACGTTGCGGTTACCCACTGAGATGACATCGTTGTGGAACACGCCCGCATCAATGGTCAAGGGATTCTGTTGGGCAAAAACCGCACTGCCCGATTTCAACTGGTGGAGTCGCGCAATGGCCTGACTGGCTTCTAATGTCTGTCTGGCTGGGTATATCGCCGGCTTGGCAGCAACATCACTAAAGGCTTGTTGGCCATAGACAAAGAATTCAACACCCCTGTCGTTATAGTCAGCACAGAAACGGGTGTGATTGGCTGCACCCTCATCACCAAAATAGGCAATGGCAGGCAAGGCATCGTGGTGAACAAAGTGCGCATCCGAAGGGAACAGTGCCTTGAGCATTCTGCCCGTTGTTTGGTGTTCTATTGAACGGTGAAACTTGGCATTGAGGTTGGCCGGCGTAAAATGCACCTTGCCATCTTCGGTATCTGCACTGGGTGATACAGTGGCCGCATTCGCAGTCCACATGGATGAAGCAGAGCTCACTGCAGACAACAATGCCGGTTGCTCACGGGCAACACGGGCAATAATCTCTGCATCGGTACCACTGAATCCCAATGTCTTTAGCACAGGTACAAAGGGACGTTCATGGGGTGGCAACACGCCCTGCTTAAAACCCAGATCATGCAGCGCCTTCATCTTGGCTAGGCCCTGAAGTGCTGCTTCCTTTGGGTTTGATACTTCTTGCTGGTTTGACTGAGACGCGATATTGCCATAGGACAGTCCCGCGTAATTGTGAGTCGGTCCAACAAGACCATCAAAGTTGACTTCAAAACCCTTCATAACGTAAAGCCTGGTGGCAGTTGCGCAGGAACTGATGCGCTTTCACCCTCTACGGAGGCGACGGGATAGGCGCAGTAATCTGCGGCATAGTAGGCCGAAGGTCTGTGGTTACCAGATTCTCCAATACCACCAAAGGGTGCCGCACTGGATGCACCTGTGATCGGCCGGTTCCAGTTAACGATACCTGCATTGATTTCTTGCAGGAAGTACTCATAGCGTTCACGGCTTCGGCTAATCAATCCGCCTGACAGGCCATATTTGGTATCGTTGGCTAGGGCTAGTGCTTCATCAAAGTCCTTGTAACGGTACACGCTTAGCAGGGGACCAAAATATTCTGCATCAGGAACACCCGTAACGCCCGTGAGGTCAATGATACCGGGAGACAAGAGTGCTGTTCCTGGCTTCAGGTTTTTAAGGGGCAAAATGACTTTGCCGCCAAGGGCCGTTAAGTGATCCCAAGCCTTAATGATGTTGTTTGCTGCGCCAAGCGACACCAAAGCGCCCATAAAGGGTTGGTCTTCTTGGTCAAATGCGCCGACGGTGAGCTTTGACGCGATATCGGCGAGCTTCTTGATAAAGGCGTCACCCTTGGGGCCAACAGGAACCAACAGGCGACGTGCACAGGTGCAGCGTTGTCCCGCAGACAGGAAGGCCGACGATATGGTGTGGTGCAAAGCACCCGCTTCTTCAAAATCGTCATCAATAATCAGTGCGTTGTTACCACCCATTTCAAGGGCCAAAATTTTGCCCGGTTGACCACCAAATTGCTGATGAATCAATTTTCCGGTGCCTGAGCTACCGGTAAAAAACAACCCGTTCAGTTGCTCGAGGTGTGTCAATGCGATACCGGTTTCTTTGGCACCCTGCAACAGGTTCAAAACGCCCTGCGGCAAACCTGCCTCGATCCACAGTTTGACGGTTTCTTCTGCCATCTTAGGTGTCAGTTCACTGGGCTTAAACAGCACACAGTTACCGGCAATCAGCGCTGGCACAATGTGACCATTGGGCAGATGACCGGGGAAATTATAGGGTCCGAATACAGCAACAACACCGTGTGGCTTATGACGCAGAACGGTGGTTCCTATCGGTGTGTCCTGGCTCTTAACACCCGTACGGCTGTCATGGGCGGCAACTGAAATGGCAATTTTGCCTACCATGGCGGTGATTTCTGTACGGGCCTCCCACAGGGGCTTGCCCGTTTCGGAACCAATCACCCGTGCAAGGGCTTCTTGGTTTGCGGTCAACAATTCAGCAAACCGCTTACAAATGGCAACACGGTCAGCTATTGGCATTTTGCGCCACGGTTTAAAAGCAGCCTGTGCAGCAACAAACGCCGCCTCTACCTGTTCTTGACTTGCCGCGCGTCCAGTCCATACAACGGCTTGTGTAATGGGATCTCGTGATTCAACCAATACACCATGACCTTCAATCCATTGGCCATTTATAAACAGCGACTTTGTCATTTTTTACTCCGAAATGGGTTGGTTGCAGGCCGCATAGATACCGCCCGAACCGTGCTATTGGGTTCAAGTGCAAGCGCTTCAATATCTTCTGCACTGAGATGAATACTGTCTTCGTTTACATTGGAACCGCTCAGCAAAATAACGCGGTAGTCCTTGAATTTGCGGTTGCTGACCATCCACACATCAACACGGGGATCTTCTATTTCCACGCGGTCAGGATCCAGCACCCAATCAAGGACCACAGATTCCCGAACGGCACGGATATCGGGTAGACGACACTCAGCCGTAGGGCCCGCATCAAATATGTCGATATAGCCGTTCAAGCGAAAACCTTCTTGCTTCAACAGTGCCAGTGCAGGCTCGGTATTCTCATGTACCTTACCAATCACATCCTGTGCAGACTGCGATAAAAACGGCACATAGATGGGATACTTGGGCATCAGTTCAGCAATAAACCACTTATCGCCCAATCCGGTCAGATAGTCTGCTTCTTTGAATTCCATGTGGAAGAACTTGCGACCCAGCCCTTCCCAAAAGGGTGACATGCCTTTGTCATCGGAGTACCCACGCATTTCAGCGATGACACGCTCGTTAAAGCGTTCTTGAAAATCCGCCAAAAAGAGATAGCGTTGCTTTGACAAAAAGCGGCCATTAACTCCCTGCCGAAAGGGCTCACGTAAAAACAGTGTGCAGACTTCGCTGGCGCCGGTGAGGTCGTTGCTCAAAAACAGGGTTTTGGTCTGCTTGTGCACCCCCAACTCCTGTGATGCATGGACCGAATTACCGATGCGGTAGTTGTACCACACGTCCTGATTGCCAATGGCAGATTCAATGGCACTCACCCCTGCCAACTTACCCGTTGTGCGGTCTTCTAGCGCAAAGAGGTACAGGGCATTTTTTTGCTCAATGTCATCAGTAAATGACTTGAGGGCACGGGTAATTTTTAAATCCATTTTTGCGTGGTTCGCCGGCAAGGATGTCACGCCTACGCCTGACTCCTCAGCCATTTCGAACAGGTCATTGAGGTCACGGCGCTCTATGGGACGTATCACAAACATAATCAACCCCAATTACAAATATGAGTAGCGAATAAAATCGCCGTTGGTGACCTGCAACCGCTCAGCCACTTTATTTTCCAAACGTATATGGTCGCCAATGCCATCGACCAGATTGCCAATAGCACATCGGAACGCACTGTTATGGTTATTGGATATCAGATATTTCAAACCGCCAACCAATTTACTGGTGGTGATTTCTTTCACCTTGCTGTTCGCAATGGTTTGGATGTTTTTGGTTGGACACATCAAAACCGGTCCGCCGTCAAAGATGTCGATATAGCGGCTCTTATCAAAACCCTCTCTAAACAACAGTTGGCACGTCGCTTCAGTCACAGGATGTGCCTTGTTCAGAGCCTGCTGCGCCGCCTCACTTAACAGATTGACGTAAATGGGATGCTGGGGCATGAGTTCTGCAATAAAGGTTTTGCTCTTCACACCGACGTAGTAATCCGCAGTGGCAAAGTCAATATCGAAAAAGTTGCGACCAATGCTGTTCCAAAAAGGCGAGTCACCAGCGTCATCAAGCAAGCCCTGTATTTCAGTCACGGTACGCTCTGAAAAACTGTCTGGATTCTGGGCCATGTACATGAAACGCGCACGGGACAACAGTGCAAAATACGGTGTATTGCGCAACTCGGGCTGAATCGCAAAGGACCGCATAACCGAGGATCCCGTCAGTTCGTGCGAGAGATACAGAATAGAGGTCGAGGTGTGAATGCCCAAATGGTGCGATGCGTGTATGAGCTCTTCAATACGGTAGTTGAAAAAGGGATAACCGCTACCTGCATAGGCGTCTATGCCAGACACGCCAGCAATGGCACCTGTGTCTGTGTTTTCCAACACAAATATCAAGGATGCATCATGGGGATTTTCAATATCACCCTGAAAGGATTCCGTGGAATTGTGTAGCAATTCACTGAGCTTATCCCGGTCAGAAGGCAGGGTAGTTACCCTGACTTCATAGCCGGTATGTAGCCGTTCAATGCCTGGCAAATCCATAATGGTTGCTGGACGTACGATATACATGGCTATTCCTCGACTCAGACAGCCTTAACGACAGTTTGAATGGCCTTTTCGATACGACGAATGCCCTCAGCCATGTCTTCTTCTGACATCACCAACGAAGGCAACAATCTCAATACATTGGGGCCAGCAACATGCATCATCACGCCTTCTTCAAAGCCCGCAATGACAAATTCCTTTGCACGGTTCTTAAAGGCGTCATTCAATTCACAGCCAATCAAGAGACCCATGTTGCGGATTTCACGAAACAGACCATAACGCTTACCCAGATCAGCCATTGCCGCTACAAGGGTCGTCGCCCGTGTTTCAACGCCAGCCAAAACGTCAGGCTTACTCAAGATAGCAACGGCTGCTTCTGATACCGCGCAAGCCAAGGGATTGCCACCAAAGGTTGAACCATGGGTTCCAACAACAAAGGACGCTGCAACCTTATCGGATGCCAACATGGCACCAATAGGGAAACCACCGCCCAAGGCTTTTGCTGTCGTCAAGATATCGGGTACTACGCCATACTTCTGATAGGCGTAGAAAGCACCGGTGCGGCCAACACCTGTTTGAATTTCATCAAATATTAACAGGGCACCGTATTGATCGCACAGATCACGGGCACCCTGTAGAAATTCTTGGGTAGCCGGATAAACACCGCCTTCACCCTGAATAGGCTCAAGAATCACAGCACAGGTCTTGTCGCTCATAGCCGCTTTTAACGCTTCTAGGTTGTTAAACTCAACATGAGAAATACCACCTGGGGTTGGCTCAAAGCCTTCCTTGTATTTTGCCTGACCACCGACACTCACGGAAAACAGGGTACGGCCGTGAAAGCTGCCAAAGGTCGAAATGATTTCATGCTTATGCTCACCCACATGGTCAAAGGCATAGCGACGAACCAACTTAAGGGCCGCTTCGTTTGCCTCTGCACCGGAGTTACAAAAGAAAACCTTGTCAGCAAAGGTGAGATCAACCAATTTCTTTGCCAAGCGCAATGCTGGCTCGTTGGTCAAAACGTTCGCAACGTGCCATAGCTTTTCACCCTGGTCATGAAGCGCCTTAACCAGTGCTGGGTGTGAGTGACCCAATGAATTCACCGCAATACCTGCGACAAAATCGATATATTCTTTGCCCGCTTGATCCCAGACTCGTGAGCCCACACCACGTACAGGAATCATCGCTGCAGGTGAATAATTCGGAACCATCACTTCATCGAAGGTAGCACGAGATACAGATTCAAAAGACTGAGCCATAATAGATTTCCTTAATATAGAGCCAAAGAGAGATGTAACCATTGTAAGGATAGGTGCCGTATTTTGGGTTTCGGCATTGCGACACCGATTTATAGATAATACCAAGCGCCTTTGTAAGGCCCATTCTAGCCTATTTTGGCTGACTTTCCCCACTGCTTAAACGCTGCTTCAGACGGCGTTCCTCACTGGGGGTAATGTTGTACAGCGAGCGATAGGCGGTACTAAAATGCGCACCGCTCGAAAAACCGCAGCGATAACCAATATCTGCAATGCTGTGGGTGGTGGTAAGTAATTGCTCACGTGCCTGCCGCATTCGCAGCTGCAAATAATAGCGCGAGGGTACGGTATGCAGATGTTTCTTAAACAACCGTTCTAGCTGCCGGCGCGACATCTTGATGTGATACGAGATGTCGTCTGTGGTTAA
>CAWUUZ010000047.1:0-3078 GCA_963925745.1 uncultured Pseudomonadales bacterium | reverse complement strand
GAGGCTTTGAAGGTTCTGCATGGCCGCAAGGTGATTGAAACTCGGCATGGTTTGGGCTCCTTTGTCGCAGATATCGTTCAACAGCCTGAAAACGAAAGCCCGTTTATGCAGTTTTTTTTCTCTCACTCCCGCACGCTCTATGACCTTTACGAGGTACGAGAACAACTAGAGGGACAGGCCGCTTTCCTGGCCGCAGAGCGAGGGACTGCTGAAGATTTCTATAGGATAACCAAGGCATTTAATGCTATGGAGAGTGCGGACACGCTAGCTGCAGAGTTTGATCACGCTTTTCACTGCGCCATCTTTGAAGCGTCCCATAATGCCGTACTGGTCAATATTTTGCGCAGTCTTAAAACAGTCATGCTGCACTCGGTTCACGCATCAGTAAGCAAACTCAGTCACAGGACCCCTGTTCGGCAGCAAATTGATAAGCACCACCGACAAATCTACAACGCCGTCATCAGTCGCCACGCTCAGTGGGCGCAAAAAGCCGCCGCTGCACATGTACGACATGTCTGCAAATGTGTTCGAGAGATCGAGTCATCGGAGAAAAGTCATATACGTGACGCCATTCAGGAATCATCCAGCAACGAATCTTAGCCAGTCATCATAGCCTTACAGCGGCGACATTTTCTTCTCAACGCCAAGATTAAAGCCGCTGACCCGCTCTACAAACTGGTGTCGGCTGCCTATTTCAGGCAAATCACGGAACTTGCGCTGAGATTTTGTTGCCAACTCGACACGGCTGTAGTCACGCCGAGAGAGCATCCAAATCATATAATCCTTTAGAGAACGAGCCAAATTCACGCTCCAGAGTTTTGGACCACAGCGGCGATCGACACAGCCAAACAGAATACATCCTTCCAAACACAGAATGTAAGCGCGCTGCATCTAGAACCGCCCAATCACCTCAAAACAACAGAACTGGGCGGAACCACACACGCTGTACTCCATACTGCATCTAGAGACCAACAGTGTCCGTGTTATACAGTTTCTGTTGCTGCTTCACTCACTGCCGGATCTACCACGGTCGTTTCACCGAGCGCCTCTGCTCGAACTGCCTTTTCAAGACGGGCACCAAGTTCAACATTTTCTTCCAAAAAGCGCGCTGCATTGGATTTTCCTTGCCCAATTTTGTTGCCTTCATAGCTATACCAAGAGCCTGACTTCTCAACCATACCAAGCTTAACACCCCAGTCGATTAACTCGCCCATGCGGTATATGCCCTTGTTGTACATGATCTGAAATTCGGCTTGCTTAAACGGTGGTGCAACCTTGTTTTTTACCACCTTGACACGTGTTTCACTGCCGATGACTTCATCGCCATCCTTAACGGTACCGGTGCGTCGAATGTCCAATCGAACAGAAGCATAAAACTTCAGCGCGTTACCACCAGAGGTGGTTTCAGGACTTCCAAACATCACACCAATTTTCATACGGATTTGGTTAATAAAGATAACCAGGCAGTTGGCCTGCTTAACATTGCCGGTAATCTTTCGGAGTGCTTGTGACATCAAACGTGCCTGAAGTCCTACATGGGTATCACCCATCTCGCCTTCAATTTCAGCACGAGGCACCAAGGCAGCAACAGAGTCAATAACCAGCACATCAATCGCATTAGACCGCACCAACATGTCTGCAATTTCCAATGCCTGCTCACCCGTATCTGGCTGCGACACTATCAAATCGTCAACATTGACGCCCAGCTTCTCGGCATAGCCTGGATCCAGCGCATGCTCAGCATCGATAAATGCACAGGCACCACCCGCCTTTTGGGCTTCAGCAATGACCTGCAATGTCAGCGTGGTTTTACCCGATGACTCTGGTCCGTATATTTCTACAATACGCCCTTTAGGCAAGCCGCCTATACCAAGAGCCACATCCAATCCAAGTGAGCCAGTAGAGATAGAAGGAATTTTTTCACGCTTCTGGTCGCCCATACGCATGACGGATCCTTTACCAAACTGTCGTTCAATTTGACCCAATGCGGCAGCGAGTGCCTTTTGCTTGTTATCATCCATTCTTGTCACCTAATTGTTGCGGCTGGTAAATAGTTCAGTACTGTAAATATAAACAGTATATGGAGCCTTTTCAAGAAAATTTTTGCAAAACTGTTTTTACCCGATACCACAGCCCTTTATTGGAAGGCAAAAACCACAACTATCACCATCCGCTTGCGCGAGACATTTGATACAGGCGGTCACTCGGATTGTATTCTGCCGCTCAACTGGTTGATGGCGGCCACCATTGCCTGTTGCCGTACCGATGATCGGTCGCCGGTAAAGTCATAACAGGACGATGCAATGCTGCCCCCATAATAGGTGGCTATCCACACCCTTCCCACAGGATTTACTGAACCGTCACCTTCTGGCCCTGCTATACCCGTGGTTGCCACAATCGCATGGGATGGACAGATTACTGCTGCTGCCGCACACATGGCCTCTGCCACCTCTTGACTGACTGCGCCATGTTTCTCTATGGCTGCCAAAGGAACACCCAGAGTCACCTTGGCACTGTTGGAATAGGTCACCCAGCCACACTCAAACCAGGCAGAGCTGCCAGGGATCTCAGTCATCGTCTGGGCAATGAGACCACCTGTGCACGATTCTACTGTCGCTACCCTTATGCCTTTTTCGGTGAGCGTCTTTATCAATTGGGACAGAGCGGCCAACATGTTTTATCCTTTTTGGTTTATGATACCTTCTAAAAAATACGCCATATCATTCAGCTGAACAATAAAAATACCTTTTCAATCACCATCTCTGGTATCGCCATTTACATTGTTAGTCATCGTGCTGATAACTTATTCAGATATAAACAGAGCAGGGACTAATTTAACATCGGGAACGCCCATAAAAGCATATTCCTGACAGCACTAAGCAGCTAAAATAGCGTTCTTTAACCCCAATACAGGGATAGGATTTTAACATGACTGATCACACACCCATGATGCGGCAGTACCTCGGCATCAAATCAGCCTATCCAGACAGCCTTTTGTTTTACCGTATGGGTGATTTTTACGAGTTGTTTTTTGATGACGCGCGCGATGCAGCCCGTTTACTCGACATTACCCTAACC
>CAWUUZ010000046.1:0-4372 GCA_963925745.1 uncultured Pseudomonadales bacterium | reverse complement strand
GCACAGTGGTAGATATCGATGCCCTGGCTGCTGCTCTGGGCAGTGGCAAGTTGCTGGGTGCTGCGGTTGATGTATTCCCTCAGGAACCGCGCGGAAATGAGGAAGCCTTTGTGTCTCCCTTGCAGGCATTTGATAATGTGTTTTTGACCCCCCATATTGGTGGCTCAACCATTGAGGCCCAGCGCAACATTGGCAGTGAAGTGGCAGAAAAGCTCGCAACCTTTTCAGATAACGGTACGACAGTATCCGCCGTCAATTTCCCTGAAGTTACCCTGCCACAGCACTTTGGCAAGCACCGCATATTGCACATCCACCGCAATATTCCGGGTGTCATGTCTGAAATAAACGCCGTGTTGTCTGCCAGCGATATCAACATTTCTGCCCAATATCTGCAAACCAATGCCAGTGTGGGCTATGTTGTGATTGAGGTTGACCAGGATTGTGGTGCCCAAGCACTTGCCATGATCAAGTCTGTTAAAGGCACGATTCGATCTCGCATTCTGTTTTAATTAGCGTAGTCTGAGCAGGTTGGTGGGCACACTGCCAACCTTTCAAATCGCGAAAAATAGGTACTGTAAAACGATGGGACGGGTCGGACCGCGAAAAAATGGACTGTATTGGCTCCTGTGCCTGGGTTTGGGTTTGGGTTTGGGTTTGGGCCTATCCTCACAGGCCAGTGGTAGTCCTGAATACCGCGATTGGCTGGCAGACCAACAACTGCCTGAGCTTGGCATCCCTGCCCTATTCGATTGGACGCAGCCACCGACATTCGCTTACTCGGTAGTCGGGGGCTTGGTGCAACCCATCGTGCAGGTTGTCAACAATGGGCTCCCGCGTACGGACCCACCGCTACAGGTACTGATGCCAGACCCCTATATGCCACCTCAGTTGGTGGTTGATTATCGGGTGGTTCATATTCGGTATTATGACATTCCCCTCGACTTCCACCTCCCAACGTTATTTACCCAGTTTTGGACCCAACAGCAGGTCGGGCAGCAAGTCCTCTCTGATGAACAGCGGGCTGTATTGTTGGTGGTCGCGCGACAGTTAGACAGTGCGCGCCAACACTACCTGTGGAACCACTGGGATTTGTTGCGGCTGGTCGAACGTCTTAGTCTAGACCTCAATCCCGAAGTGTCTCCAGCGCTGATGCAATGGGCACTGCTGAGCGCTTTGGGACTGGACGTCCAGTTGGGACGACAGGAAAACCAGTGGCTGCTGTTGTTTTCCAGCAAGCAGACATTGATCGGATTGCCATCGCTGCGCAGTGATAATCGGGATTATTGGATCGATCAGGGTGACTGGATGGCAACAGATTCCATGGTGCAGCTGTGGCAGGACCCCCAAACAGCAGTGGGCAGTCGGCTTAACGTTACGCCCCACCCTGACAGCTATTACGGATCCGATTGGCGGTTGGTGACCATGGGCAGCAATGGCTCACGCTTTACCCTGCCCGTTGAGAATAACCGCTTCAAGGCGATGCGGAACATGCCCCTGCTGTCGACAAAGGCATTTTTGTCCATGCGTTGGCCCGATTATTTGGACCACCTCTACCAACTAGCAGTGGGCAAGTTGGCAAAAAATGGCGAAGCGGTGCCTCTGGCCGATCGCGCCGTGTTATTTGTAACGGTCAACTTTCCTGAAGAGCCTGAAGGTGATGCCAAGCTCCTATCGATGGCCACAGCCATGCCAGCGCCCATGACCGTCTCTCTGTTGCGTGCCTTTGTCTTGAGGCAGCTGCTTCGTCAAGCAGGTTATCGCGAGGTGGTAGCGCTACAGGCAGGAGATCTGGTGACACTCGGCATTCCAGAAGCGGCCGAAACGGACAGGACAGTGAACCTCTTTGGTGTACCCTACCGTTTGTTGGGTGATGAAAACGCCTCAGCTCTGGTTCATAGAACGGGCGATACGATAGGGTTGGCTAAGCCAGTCATACACACGCTCTATTAACAGGGTTGGAACTCACCTTTGCACAGACTCAAATGGTCCCTGAGAGGGGGCGCTTACAGCCGCAAAGCACTGGCCTTCACAAGAAAGGGCGTCGCACACCTGTGTGCTGGACTCCTGCTGTTGTCCTTGGCCGGATGCGCGACCTATGGCGATGGCATCCAAGCCGTGCGTGCAGACATTGCCTTGGAACATTGGGAAGCGGCTGACTTTCAAGCGACAAAGGCCCTATCGCAAAAGGGCGCAGACCAGCTGCTGTATTATTTAGAACGTGGCATGATCAAACACCTTCAGGGCGACTACGCCACATCAAACCAACTGCTTGAAACGGCCTATGGCATGATGGATCCGCTAGACCGGAGTCCTTGGGCAGACCAACTGAAAGCCGTCGCCTCCAACCCACGCAACAACCGCTATCGCGGCAGCGACTTTGAACGCGCCATGGTTGGTTTTATCAAGATTGTGAATGACCTGAATCTGGCAAGCCAGAGTCGTGACGAGACACACAGACAGCAATTTTTACGGGATGCTCGGGTGGAAGCGCGCCGTATTCGCTTGGCATTGGAACGACAGGAAGACAGCTTTGAAACGGGCGCGCAGGACAATTCTCAGGTCACCAAACTGCTGTCAGATATCATGGAAAGTGATGATCTGGCACCCATTCCACCCAGCGCGGTGCCCCTGCTGGATTGGCTGACGGCCTTGGTGTATGAAATGTTAGGCGAAACCGATGATGCCAGAATTGCAGCCCAACAAGCCCTCGAGGGTTATGCCTCTGGTCAGGACCATTCGTTACCGCTTCAAGACCTCGGCCAGCTGTGGATGCCTTCTCCCAAAAGCAGTGATGCAACGGGCGACATTGTTGTGATGCAGATGACAGGTCTGGTGCCAGAACAGCATGAGTTCAGCATCTTTATTGGATTTTCAGGGCTACAGCAAACACTGTCTTTTTCTCCCAGCTATGAGCATGACGGCCGCGAGTTGGAACAGTCCCTGTGGTTTAACACCGCTGTATCGGGTTCAAAACGCCACGGTCCCTGGGCGGGCTATGCTGCCGGTCGCTCCCACCGCCGAGACGGTTTTGAGAGCCATGTGACCGTCAGCACAGTGACACCGACCTATTTTGAGTCGGGCTCCCTGTTAAGAGACACCCTGTTTAAGGGTTTTCGTGTGCCTATTTCCTATTACGATTCCCGAGACTATCCGTCGCAGAGCACCACCGAATTGGTCTGGTCTGGTGGCACAGTCACCATGCCAACCAGTCTGTCTATCGCCAGAAAGGCCATGCAGGACCACGCCGAGAATGCCTGGGAATCCTTCTATCTCGCCTTTGCCCGTGAACTGATGCAACAAATGGTGGCAGAAACGGTTTACCAATCGACCAAGAATGATGACTCCCAGTTGGTATCCGTATTGGGAGCCCTGACCCAGTTTGGTGCCGCGGTAGGCGCACAGGCTGACACCCGATCATGGTTAACCTTACCGCGTGACGTGCAAATGGTCAGGTTACGGTTACCCGTTGGTCGACACACACTCACCTTGAGAACAGCGTTTAGAGGTGGAAACGGAACACAGACACAAACGTTAGATGTAGACGTTGACTCTGAGCAGGTGCAATTTTACAGTCTGTATACACCCCATTTGGGTGCGGTGCACTAGGGTTGTATAGACGCTTCTTTAACCAAAGCAATGAGAGAGAATTCATGATGAAAATGATATTGGCTACCCTACTGTTAGTGTTAACAGCCTGTAGCAGCCCTACGGTTCAAAGGCTTGACGCTTCAGATGAAATGGAACTCACCGACGGCTGGAATGCGCGCGATTCTCGAGAGGTCTCTGAGGGCATGATGGGCGATATGCTTACCTTTCCTTGGTATACCGCTTTCTTGGTTCAGCACAACAACCAGAAGCCCACGGTATTGGTTCAGCAGATTCGCAATAGCTCGCACGAGCACATTGCGGTGGATACCTTTGTCAACGACATCAAACGCAGTCTGATGCAGTCTGGCAAGATCGATTTTGTCGCCGGCGGAGACGAACGCACAGACGTTCGCGATGAGAAGGCAGACCAAGCAACCAATGCCACCACAGAAACGCAAAAGGCACTGGGACAAGAAATTGGCGCTGACTATGTGCTCACCGGTGTGATCAATTCCTATGTCGATCAGCTTAAAAACAAGCGTGTCACCTACTTTCAGGTTGACCTAAAGTTGATCGAGGTGTTGACCAACCGCGAAGTGTGGATCGGAACGCAAAAAATCCAAAAGTTGATGAAAAAATAGCATTCTTTTCATGACCTTAACCCTGCAGCCGGCCATCATGGTGGTCGGTTTTCAGGGTATTCGCCTTGCCTGTGTCGCACGTCTAGACTGCTGTTGCGGTTGAAACCTCACTCGCAATCCCAGAGAAAAATCTCTACAGTAAG
>CAWUUZ010000045.1:0-6639 GCA_963925745.1 uncultured Pseudomonadales bacterium | reverse complement strand
GCCGTCATTGCATAATCAGTGCTGTACCAAGACGTGCCCTTTCCAATGTCTTCTTGAGTTTTTCCGCCTCTTTGAGGGTCATGGGCCCGACCTTTACCCGGTAATAACTGCCTGTTTCAACAAAGACTTTTAGGCGGGTATGACGGCGAACGGCTTCTGCCATATCATCAGCACCCTGAGCAAGCGTGAATGCCCCAACCTGCAAATACACCGAATCTGACGTCGGACCAGACGACTGTGCGACCACATTGGGCTTGCTGTTGGCGCCCAAAACTTCAAGTTTAATCCTTGCTGTACCGAGGTTTTGATACCCAAGAGCGACCGCCCCTGCATAACTCATATCAAGTACACGACCGCCATAAAAAGGGCCCCGATCATTGACGCGCGCAACGACCGACTTGCCGTTATCAAGATTGGTCACCAAAATATAACTGGGTATGGGCAGCGTCTTATGGGCAGCACTGACCTGATACATGTCGAATATTTCACCGTTGGACGTCTTGTGTCCATGAAATTTAGCACCATACCAGCTCGCCACACCTGATTGCGTCCAGCCAACAGGCCGATCAACAATGGTATAGGCTACGCCACGAACGGTATAGGGGCTTTTATTGCCACCGGGGCTCCGGGGCTCATAAATCGGTATGACTTTTTTGATGGTATGCCCATCGAGTACCGTTTCAGGCGCGCGGTCCTGCTTGATGCTATAGCGGCTATCCTGATACTGGTCTGCAGAACTTCGTGAATTCGAGGCAGAAAACCGTGATGAACAACCCACCAGCGCTAGCGCCAACAAAGCGATGAGGAGCTGTGTTCCCCATCTAGAAGCGGGTGTCTGGCTAAAAAAAACGCCTGCTATGTTCATGTTTTAAACCGAAAAAAAGGCATGACGTCGTCGCCCCAAAAGGACCTGACGTTTTGAAAAGTGCTCAAACCACCCCATTTCAACATGTTCATAACCTTTGCAGCTCGACGCGAAGCAGCAAGCCACTTCGCCATCAATCATGTGCTTATTCCCATTCTATCGTGGCTGGCGGCTTAGATGACACGTCATAAACCACCCGAGAGATGTGCTCAATTTCGTTGATGATACGGCCTGAGACCCGCTCGAGCAATTCATAGGGTAAATGTGCCCAACGCGCCGTCATAAAGTCGATGGTTTCAACAGCACGCAGCGATACCACCCACTCATAACGCCTGCCGTCACCCACCACACCCACAGATTTTACGGGTAAGAAGACCACAAATGCCTGACTGGTTTTATGATACCAACCGGAACGGTGCAGTTCTTCCATAAAGATCGCATCGGCATCACGCAAGATATCACAGTATTCCTTGGTCACTTCACCGAGGATACGCACACCCAAGCCTGGTCCAGGAAAGGGATGGCGATAAACCATGTCATAGGGCAGACCCAGTGCAAGACCAATTTTTCGCACCTCGTCTTTGAACAATTCGCGTAACGGTTCAACCAATGACATTTTCATATCGTCTGGCAAGCCACCCACATTGTGGTGTGATTTGATCACATGCGCCTTGCCCGTTTTGGACGCTGCAGATTCAATTACGTCGGGGTAAATGGTGCCCTGAGCGAGAAAATCGACATCTTGAATCAGGGTCGCCTGCTCATCAAACACGGTAATAAAGGTATTTCCGATGACCTTGCGCTTCTTCTCTGGATCAGTGACACCTTTCAATCCATCTAAAAACAAGGCTTCTGCATCGACACGGATAACATTGACACCCATGTTGTCAGCAAACATTTTCATCACCGCATCGCCTTCCTGTTTGCGAAGGAGACCGTTGTCTACAAAGACACAGGTCAGTTGTTTACCGATCGCCTTATGCAACAGTGCAGCAACCACTGAGGAGTCAACACCACCAGACAGTCCGAGCAAGACACGTCGATCACCCACCTGAGCCAATACCCGTTTGGTCATGTCTTCGATAATGTTGTCTGCTGTCCACAGGGCATCGCAATCACAGAAGGTGCGTACAAACCGCTCCATCATGTCCAAGCCCTTGAGGGTATGGGTCACTTCTGGGTGGAATTGAACGCCATAAAAATGGCGGCTATCGTCCGCCATTGCGGCAATAGGGCAAGAGGGCGTTGAAGCCATCAACGAGAAGCCTTCGGGCATCTGCGACACCTTGTCGCCATGACTCATCCAGACATCCAATACCGGCTTGCCGTTTTCAGTTCGGTCTAACAAATCTGCCAGCAATGCGCCCTGCTCGTGCACCACCACCTCTGCATAGCCAAACTCACGGCTTGCTGATGTTGATACCGTACCACCAAGTTGGTTTGCCATGGTCTGCATGCCATAACAGATACCCAATACAGGGACCTTAAGCGTGAAAACAATCTCAGGGGCTCGCGGTGTCTGATCACCCGTGACTGACTCAGGACCACCAGAAAGGATGATACCCTTTGGCTGAAAAGCAATGATGTCTTCGTCAGACATATCATAGGCATGGATTTCACAGTACACACCGATCTCACGAATCCGTCGCGCGATCAATTGGGTGTATTGAGAGCCAAAATCGAGAATCAGAACTTTCTGTGCATGGATATCACGCGACATTGTTATGTACCTTTCAAATAAACCAATAAGGAAACCAAAGAAGGTGATTAACCCATTCGATAGTTGGGCGCTTCTTTCGTTATCTGTACATCATGTACGTGAGATTCTTTTATGCCAGCAGCGGTTATACGAACAAATTCTGGCTTGGTGCGCATCTCTTCAATGGTGCGACAACCGGTATAACCCATGGCTGCGCGCAATCCACCCAGTTGCTGGTGCACAACGGCAGACAAAGGACCCTTTACAGCGATACGCCCTTCAATACCCTCTGGTACCAGTTTTTCGACACCGCTTTCTACCGTTTGGAAATAGCGGTCTGACGAACCCTGAGACTGAGACATGGCGCCAAGTGAACCCATGCCACGGTAGGACTTATAGGTACGACCTTGGAACAGTTCAACTTCACCCGGTGATTCATCCGTTCCAGCAAACATACTGCCAGCCATAATCACCGATGCGCCCGCAGCTATAGCCTTTGCGATGTCCCCAGAGAAACGAATACCACCGTCAGCAATCAGGGGAATGTCATAAGGAATTAACGCTTCAGATACGTTTGCTACTGCTGAAATCTGTGGCACACCAATACCTGCAACGATACGTGTCGTACAGATAGATCCCGGACCGATACCGACCTTAACACCGTCAGCACCCGCTTCAGCCAAAGCGACTGCGGCAGCTGCTGTAGCGATATTGCCACCAATAACATCAACCTGTGGGTAGGTTTGCTTTACCCAACGAACGCGGTCTATAACGCCTTTTGAATGGCCATGAGCCGTGTCGACCACAATTAAGTCGACACCCGCCTCAACCAAGGCAGCAACACGCGCTTCCGTATCTGGACCCGTACCGACAGCAGCACCAACACGCAGTTGACCCTCCGCATCTTTACAGGCATTTGGCCATGTTTTGGCTTTGGCGATGTCTTTTACCGTCACCAAGCCTTTTAATTTAAAGGCATCATCAACAACCAGTATTTTTTCGATACGGTGGTTATGTAGCAATTCTTGAATACGTTCTTTGCTGGTGCCCTCTTTTACGGTCACCAATTTGTCCTTGGGTGTCATGATGCCAGCAACTGACTGGTTTAAATCGCGTTCAAAACGCACATCACGACTGGTCACGATACCCACCAAATCTTTGCCAGACAGCACAGGTACGCCTGAAATACGATTCTCTGTGGTAATGGCCAGTAGCTCTCTTACCGATGCCGTGTCTTGAATGGTTATGGGCTTCTTGACCATACCTGCTTCAAATTTCTTCACTTGGCGCACTTCGTAAGCTTGCTGACTTACGGTCATGTTCTTATGAATGATGCCCAATCCACCTTCTTGCGCCATGGCGATGGCCAAGCGGTATTCTGTCACGGTATCCATGGCAGCGGACACAACGGGAATATTCACCGTGATGTTTCTGGAGATACGTGATTTCAATGAAACTTCTTTGGGCAACACTTCTGAGTAGCCCGGTACGAGTAGCACATCATCAAAAGTTAAAGCGTCTTCTTTAATTCGTAACATCTCTGCTATTACTCCTCATTGACAGGGTGCATACTGGCTTTTGGATGCCCTAGGTTGACACTAGGACATCTCGGAATTTGGCGCGGGATTATAGCCCTATTTGGAAATTTGAAAAGTTTTATGGTCTAATTCGCCTTTAGTCTAACTTGCCGCCTTGCGGCCATCAATAAGACACCGACTTTTTACGTTATCTCGACACGTTGGCATAGGGATCTTCATGTACGAAAAATCACCATTTGTACATCAGCCACCGCCTCCCCCTGCACCCCTGACGGTGAGCCAACTCAACCACCAAGCACGGTATCTGCTTGAAAACCAATTCAACCACATTCAAGTTGCTGGCGAGGTGTCTAACCTTGCCCGCCCTGCATCAGGTCACCTCTATTTCACCCTTAAAGATGCCAGCGCCCAAATAAAGGTCGCGCTGTTTCGCTCCCGTGTCGGAAAATTCATCCCCAGCAATGGCGATAGAGTCGTCGTGACCGGCCAAGTAAGCCTGTATGAACCGCGAGGCGACTATCAGATGATAGCGCATGCCGTTCAGCCTGCAGGCGATGGCGACCTGCAGCAAGCCTATCTGCGTTTAAAGGCAGCGTTAGAGAAAGAAGGTCTCTTTGCGGCCGAACGAAAAAAGCCCCTACCCAAGCGTATAAAAACGATTGGCGTGGTGACCTCAGGGTCTGGCGCGGCCATTCATGACATACTGACCGTACTCAAACGCCGATTTCCTGGCATTGCCGTTATCTTATATCCCGTCGCCGTACAGGGTGTCGATGCGGGCAAGCAGATCAGTCAGGCCATTGAAACGGCAAACGCCTGGCCAATGACCGATGTACTGATCGTCGGCAGAGGTGGCGGGTCTATAGAGGATCTGTGGGCCTTTAATGAAGAAGTTGTTGCTCGGGCTATTGCTGCCAGTGAACTGCCCATTGTCAGTGCCGTTGGCCATGAGGTGGATTTTACCATTGCTGACTTTGTGGCCGACTTAAGGGCTGCCACCCCCTCTGCCGCTGCTGAGCTATTAAGCCCTGACCAGTCTGAACTGATGCAGACCCTTGACCACAGAGAACAGCAATTATTGGGCTTCATTGGCAAGCAGCTGCAAACAGCCAAACACCAGACCAACAGCCTTATGGCCAGATTGCGTCATCCGGGTGACCGTATTGGCGAACAAAAGAAACTGCTCAATCAATTACAAACCCGATTGGCACAGGCCCGAAAAAGCCAATGGGACCAGTATCTCGTGCGACTCAGATACATGGAGGCGCGGCTACAGCAGCAGCATCCGGTAAAAACAGTCCGCGGTCTAAACGATCAGGTGACACGGCTTCAGCATGGCTTATCCGTAGCGATTCAGGCTCAGGTTCAGAGAAAACACTACAGCTTCCAAAGTCTGGTTAGGGCATTACAGGCAATTAGCCCGCTATCGACCCTTGAACGGGGCTATGCGATTGCGCAGGACAAACAGGGGAAGGCATTAACAGACAGCGACAGTGTTGCTGTGGGAGACCAGCTACAGATCACCTTGCACCGCGGTACCTTGACGACCGAAGTCATAGACATCACTGGCAGCAAAACAGCCGATTAGTCGAGCACCACAAAGGCTGTGGCATAGCGTTGCTCATCGCTGATGCTGATGGAACATTGGGTAGCGCCCAAGGCCGTAAACTTTTCTAACGCCCCACCCGTCAAGACGACATGGGGTGCACCTGTCTCGCGGTTGTCTATCTGAATATCTTGCCAACTGACCCCACGCCCAATACCGGTACCCAGGGCCTTTGCTACAGCCTCCTTTGCAGCAAACCGCTTGGCCAAAAAGCGGGCTGGATGGGACAAGCCGTGATAGACGGTCTGCTCTGAGGGCGTCAAAATACGCTGAACAAACCGCTCACCCTGCCGCTCGACCACAGCCTCAAGCCGCGCAATTTCGACCAGATCGGTTCCCACGCCACAAATCATTTGGGTACTCCTACTTTGGGTTCTTTGGTTTGAAAAAAGCGTTTGAGTAACTGGCGAGTATGCAGGGTTTGACCCGCTAAATGAAGATCAAGTTCATTGGAAAATATCTGCCGAGCAAAATGCAACGTCCCAGGAACATGCCAATGGTTCTGATTGATGGCGATAAGCAGCTCACCCGGAATGGCACCGACCTGATGGGTGACCAAAGCAAATCCCTCGCCGACACGGTGCTGATAAAAACCGTTGGCCGCTATCGGTTTGCCTGCCAGGCAGCTGTTCAATTCCAGTGCGAAACCCAATTCAGCGAGTAGCGTGCGCTCAAAATAGCGAATGGCTGGCAATTCTTGGTGCTGTTGTGAAATAAGGGTAAGGGTACTGCTATAGAGGCCAAATAGCGCAACACTGTCGCCCTGCTTTGGCCAGAGACGGGTAACCAACTCGTTGAGATACAAACCGTAATAGAGCCATTCGTCACGCAAAAAATGCAAGGGTCCTGACGCGACCCAGGAACGTATCTGATGGCCTGTGCCCTGACCCCGGAAGTCGAGATCCAATTGCTGAAACAGGGGCATGGCATG
>CAWUUZ010000044.1:0-2609 GCA_963925745.1 uncultured Pseudomonadales bacterium | reverse complement strand
CATCAAAGGGCGTCTTGAGTCGAAATACATACCGGCTTCGCGCTAAGATGGATTCGCTAAAGTAGGTGGTGAAATCCCAACCATCGACATCAAAGTACTGCATCAACATTTTGCGGACATTTTCCCGTAGCCGGGTGTTGTAAATGTCTTTCGGAATGTAAAGCAGTGCTGATACAAACCGTCCATAGGGATCTTTGCGCAAGAAGAGCCGTATTTGCCTGCGTTCCTTTATCGCCAATACCTGTGAGGTAACCGCCAGCAATTCGTCAGAGGTGCACTGAATCAGTTCATCTCGTGGGAAACTAAAGAGAATCTGTGTCAGTTCTTTATAGTTGTGTGTACCGGGTAAAAAACGTGACTTTTCGAGTGCCAGCGCAATTTTACGGCGCACAACGGGAACGTTTTGAGGGCTGTTGTTGTAAACGGAGGAGGTAAACAATCCCAAAAAGCGACGACCACCGATGACTTCACCCTTGTCATTGAACTTTTTGATCAGGATGTAATCGCTATAGGCATGTCTGTGGACAGTCGATTTTTTGCCAGACTTATGAAATGAAATGAGTCTGGGTTCAAAAACGAACTTGCTCATATCATCGTTCACAGTGTCATCAATCATCTCTACTTTGGGCTTTTTACGTTTCTTAAACAGCCCCAACGCACTGCCCTTTACCTGTTTGATTTGGTCATCGACGATTTCATATTCGTCATAGGCCAAAAAGGTAAAGTGGTTGGCACCCAGCCACTTCATAAATACGCGAACTTCGTCGACGGCATCACCGTCCAAAAATGCGGGTTGGCTCTTAGCGAGTTCGTCGATGACATCCGTGGTTTTCTGCAGCATGGTGCGAAAGTCAGCTACCGCCAGCTTCACATCGCCCAAAACTTCGTTAATCGCCAATTCAATATGGGTCAATTGTATGGGGTCAGTTTCGCGATCTATTTCAAAATAGACCAACAGCTCGCGCGCATCACCCTTTTCACCCAGTGACAGCAACTGTCCTTTCTCATCACGAACAGAGGCAAATTCGCTGTGCATAATGGTGTGAATGCGTGCGCCACAGCGGTCTAAAGCCAAGCGCATGGAATCCAAAATAAAGGGAATTTCTGGTGTGATGGCCAACACAATGGTGTGTGTGGATTGCCATTCGTGTTGTTCAATGTCGGGATTAAAAACCCTGACTGAGGGGGTCTTTCCATCCCAAACCTGTAAGTGCTGCCACATAGAAACGGTCAGTCCAGCCAGGTCAGTTTCGGTATAACACTTCAGATCAGACAGAGACAGATGCTCAAATGTCTTTTGAATCATCAATGACAGGTCGGGATCCCGATTTTCTGGGAAATGAGACTTTAAACGTTTTTTTAATGTATCAATTAAATCCTGACGAACAACCCGAATATCACTGGCCATAAATACCTCGTTCACATCCCAATAAATGATAAAAGCCACAGCACAAATCGTATAAAACCGTTTACCCGCCTAGTCGTGTCAGGGTACGGTGCAGCAAAAATAATGCGTCTATTTTCAATCATTTGAGCAGAAAATGACACAGGAAATTGCAGGTAATAAAAACAGCTGTCGCATATCTGAAAACACGGATTGTTGTCACACCCACAAATAAAAACCGTGTTGGCGCCACTTTCCGTTTTTAGCAGAGATACAATTCGGCGAAAAGGCAGTTAAAAATCCCATTTGCTTCTGTCCTTTCCATTGAATTGCAGACGTAGCCCAGAAGTTGCCCTTATAATGCTCGGCAAACACCGCTTTGAGTTTGGGTAGATGAGAGACGTATTTTTGAGACGAAAACAGGGCAACATGGATCCACTGGATGGGTTTAGAGCGCTATCAATCATGATGGTCATCCTCTTTCATGCCTATTTCTTTACCCAATACGCATTTGAAGATTTTTCGCAGTTTACCGCCTTTTCAAACAGCATACCTTGGTACCTAACGTGGATAAAACGGGGCGACTTTGGCGTTGATCTGTTTTTTGTTCTCAGTGCCTTCTTGATTGGCAGTCAGCTATTTCGTGAACGCAGCAACACCGGCACCATTGGTCTTGGCCGCTTTTATAGCAAACGGTTGCTCCGCATCTACCCCGTCTATGTGTTTGCATTACTGCTGGTCATGGTCGGTGATGGTTGGGACTACCATGTATTGCTAAACCTCTTTGCCATCAACAATGTCGTGGCGTTGAAATCGATCATCATTCCCTGGAGTTGGTCGCTTTCGGTTGAAATACAGTTTTATGCATTCTTTCCCCTTTTGATTGTTTTTGCCCATACCGGACGACGATTTGCCCTATTAACGTTGGTTTTTATCGCCATTCCTCTTGTGTGGACCGCCTGGTTTTACCTAACAGCGCCTGGGCTACAAACGGCAACCGTTATGGATGTACTGCGCAACAATGATCAAGACACCATGCTGTATTACATGCAGTACCTCTACGTGTTGCCCACAGTACGAATGGCTGCCTATGCCTTTGGTCTGCTGGCTGCTTGGTTGTGGGTTTTTAGACGAGAGCCGCTTGAAAGATGGGTCGCAGACCATGTCCTCACGACAGGGATATTAACAAGCATTGCCGTGGTTACCCTGTTGGCAATCGCCTCGG
>CAWUUZ010000043.1:0-4232 GCA_963925745.1 uncultured Pseudomonadales bacterium | reverse complement strand
GTTTGGCGTTCAGCGCGGGTGATGCAGCAGACATTTAGAACGAGAATCCACGCTCATTGCGGGCCAGATCGGCGACGACCATCGTACGGCAAAGCTCTTCAAGCGTTGTGTGTGGTACCCAGCCGAGTTTTTCTTTGGCTTTTTCGGGGTTGCCAATCAGCAGCTCGACCTCTGCAGGACGGTAAAACTTTGTATTAATCTTGACCAGGGCTTTACCTGTCTTGATGTCGATACCCTGTTCAGCTTCTGCGTGACCTTTCCAGTCGATCGTGATGTCGGCAGCTTTAAACGCCATCGTGACGAAGTCGCGGACGGTTTCAGTACGATTGGTTGCCAGCACAAAGGTATCAGGCTCGTCGGCCTGCAGCATGCGCCACATCCCTTCCACGTAATCCTTGGCATACCCCCAATCACGCTTGGCATCCATGTTACCCAGCTCAAGCACATCTAGCTTGCCCTGTTTGATCTTGGCAACCGAGTCGGTAATTTTGCGGGTCACAAACTCACGACCGCGCAAAGGCGATTCGTGATTGAACAAAATGCCGCTCGTACCGAAAATGCCATAGCTTTCACGGTAGTTGATCGTCATCCAGTGCGCATACAGCTTGGCGACGCCATACGGACTGCGTGGATAGAAAGGGGTACTTTCAATCTGGGGAATCGCTTGTACCTTGCCGAACATCTCGGACGTACTCGCCTGGTAAAAGCGGATTTTTGGGTTGACGATGCGGATGGCCTCGAGCAGATTGACCGCGCCGATGCCGGTAATGTCTGCCGTGGTTAGAGGTTGGTCGAACGACACGCCAACGAAGCTTTGGGCGGCAAGGTTGTAGACTTCGGTCGCTTGTGTGGTTTGAAGCAGGCGAATGCTAGAAGACAGGTCTGTCAGGTCATATTCGACAAGATGAAGATTAGGGTGTTTTTCAACCCCCAGTTCCTCGATACGCCAAAAATTGACTGAACTTGTGCGGCGATAGGTGCCGTAGACCGTGTAACCTTTAGATAGCAGCAGTTCTGACAGATAAGCACCGTCTTGTCCGGTGATGCCAGTTATCACAGCCACTTTTGAATTTGTTACGCCATTTGCCACGTCTAGCCCCATCATACTAAGTAAAACCTCCATTATACTTGGAGAGTGACACGAAATACCTGTATTTGGCTCAATATCCCATACATGGGCAATCGCTCAAAAAGCCGGAAAATGTCCCTGTCCTTGTTATGATGCGATTATTAGCGAAAAGTGTCGATTTAACGCCAATGATTAAATAATCTTAGATTATTGTCAAAATAAAGATTATTTTTTTTGGATACTGATCGGCAAGTGTTCCAACATTTTTGACGGTTGATCATGCAATTAATCCCAGTGATTCTCTCTGGTGGTGCCGGTACTCGCCTGTGGCCCGTATCGCGCGAGTTACACCCCAAACCCTTTATCAGATTGGCAGACGGTCAAAGTCTGTTGCAAAAGTCGTTTTTACGCGCAAAGGGCTTGCCGGGGGTTGCCGAGGTCCTAACTGTCACAAATCGGGATTTGTTTTTCAAGACTGCGGATGAGTATCGCGAAACCGGCGACATCCCCATGCCTCTTGGCTTCATTCTCGAGTCAGAGGGCCGCAACACGGCGCCCGCGATTGCTGCTGCCGCACTAACAATTAGCAAAACTTATGGCCCCAAGGCCATTATGTTGTTCTTGACGGCCGATCATTTGATTGGCGACGTGCCTGCTTTCACGATCGCAGTCCAGCAAGCCGTCAAATTGGCCGAAGCGGGCAAAATCACCACTTTCGGTATTGAGCCTGAGGCGCCCGAGACAGGCTACGGATACATTGAGGCGGACGGCAATAGCGTGCGCCGCTTCGTTGAAAAACCGAATCTAGAAACGGCCCAAGCCTACGTTGATAGCGGCAAATACCTCTGGAATTCAGGTATGTTTTGTATGACCGCAGAGACCGCCATGGCAGAGCTGAAAAAATACGCACCCGAAGTGCTTCAGGCAGTGTCCAACAGTCTGGACGTCTCGCGCCGGGTAGAAGGCAATGGACAGTATCAGATTGAGTTGGATGCGAAGACCTTCGCACAGGCCGAAAGTATCTCGATCGATTTCGCCCTGATGGAAAAAACAAAACAGGCTGCAGTCGTCTCCTGTTCAATTGGCTGGAGCGACATCGGCTCCTGGAATGCGCTGGGCGATCTGGTCCCGCCTGATGCCCAAGGCAACAGCATCGAAGGCGAAGCCTTTTTGCATGATGTCAAAAACTGCTACATCCAGGCAGATGATCGCATTGTGGCAGCGGTGGGGGTCGAAAATCTGATCGTGATCGATACACCGGATGCGCTGTTGATTGCGGATAAAAATCGCTCGCAAGACGTCAAACAGATCGTGGGCCAATTAAAGAAAATCGGCCATGAGGCCTATCGCTTGCATCGTACGGTTCATCGTCCTTGGGGTACCTACACGGTGCTCGAAGAAGGTCCAAACTTTAAGATGAAGCGTATCGTCGTGAAACCAGGCGCCTCGCTGTCATTGCAAATGCACCATCACCGCAGCGAACATTGGATTGTGGTGGATGGCATGGCTAAAGTCGTCAACGGTGAACAAGATTTGTTGATCGCCACAAACGAGTCGACCTTTATCCCTGCCGGCCACAGACACCGACTCGAAAACCCAGGCAAGATCGATCTGGTTTTGATTGAAGTACAAAGCGGTAGTTATTTGGGCGAAGATGACATCGTCAGATTCGAAGATCACTACGGTCGAGTGTAAGACGGATGCAGATGTTTTTAGCTCTCTGGGGATACCGCGGTTTTATCCTCGGTAGCGTCAAGCGTGAATTTCAGGCCAAATATAGCAATTCGCTGCTAGGTGCTGCATGGACAGTGATTAATCCACTGGCTATGATCGTGGTTTACACGGTCGTGTTTTCGCAAATCATGCGCGCAAAACTGCCCGATGTAGCGGGTGGCGTTAATGGTCCGTTTGCCTACAGCATTTACCTTTGTGCCGGAGTGCTGACCTGGGCGTTTTTCTCAGAGACCGTGTCGCGCGCGCAAAATGTGTTTTTAGAAAATGCAAACCTGATTAAGAAGATCAGTTTTCCACGCCTGTGTTTGCCCGTGATTGTGGTGACCAATGCCAGTCTAAACTTTGCCATTATTTTTGGCCTTTTTACGCTCTTTTTATTGGTTTCAGGCTCCTTTCCCGGTTTGCCCTACCTTGCTATATTTCCGGTGCTGTTTGTGCAAGTGTTTTTTGCAGTGGGTCTTGGTATGACCTTAGGCGTGTTGAATGTTTTTTTCAGAGACGTTGGGCAACTGTTTGGTGTGGTGATTCAGTTTTGGTTCTGGCTGACACCGATCGTATACCCAATTAATATCTTGCCTGAGTTTGCACAAAACCTGATTCGCTATAACCCAATGACAAGCATCATTGCTTCCTATCAGCGCATTCTTGTTCATGGTCAGTGGCCCATCTGGGAGTCTCTGTGGCCGGTGACTGCGCTTGGGATATTCTTATGTTTTTGGGGTATGTACTTGTTTCGTAAGCACGCCGGCGAAATGGTGGACGAGCTCTGATGGGAACCATTTCAGTACAAAATCTGGGCAAAGCCTATAAACAATACCCAAGCCGCTGGTCGCGCCTTGCAGAGTGGATGATTCCATTCAGCAAGCCGCGTCACAAAGTGAAGTGGGTGCTGCAAGATTTGAATTTCACCATCCAGGCTGGCGAAGCGGTGGGTATTGTGGGTATAAACGGTGCAGGTAAAAGCACCTTGCTTAAAATGATTACCGGTACGACGCAGGCAACCGCAGGCAACGTTGAAGTCACGGGTCGTGTCGCCGCACTACTCGAACTGGGTATGGGCTTTCATCCTGATTTCACCGGTCGCCAAAATGCAATCATGGCGGGCCAATTGTTAGGCTTATCGGTTGAGACATTGAATCAGCTCATGCCTGAGATTGAAGCGTTTGCTGAAATAGGCGATTACATTGATCAGCCCGTTCGCGTCTATTCAAGCGGTATGCAGATGCGCCTGGCCTTTAGCGTCGCCACGGCTCAGCGACCAGATATTCTGATTGTGGATGAAGCGCTTTCGGTGGGCGATAGTTACTTTCAGCATAAAAGTTTTGATCGTATACGCGAATACAGTCAACAAGGCACCACACTATTGATTGTGTCTCATGACAAAGGTGCGGTCCAAGGTATTTGCGATCGTGCGATTTTGTTGAATGCG
>CAWUUZ010000042.1:0-10128 GCA_963925745.1 uncultured Pseudomonadales bacterium | reverse complement strand
ACACCCCCTTAAGCAGCTATCTAAAACTGGCAGATGCGCCCTATAGTTACCTGTTGGAATCGGTGCACGGTGGCGAGAAATGGGGCCGTTATAGCATCATTGGCCTACCCTGCAGACGCATTTTCCGCGTGTCTGGCTATGTCATATCTGAATCTACCGTTGATGCTGACGGTGTCGAAACCCTCATTAGCACCGAAACGGTCGCAGACCCCTTGGCGTCGGTTGCCGACATTCAAGCGCGGTATAACGCCGTTGATCTACCCGAATTACCCCGATTCAACGGTGGCCTGGTCGGCTATTTTGGCTATGACACGGTGCGCTATATAGAACCCAAACTGGCCGAGAGCTGCCCTGAAGATGACATGGGAATGCCCGACATTCTGTTGATGCTGTCTGATGAACTGGTCGTTTTTGACAACCTTTCCGGCAAAATTATCTTTATCGTTCATATCGACCCCAGCGTTGATCAAGCCTGGGAACTGGCCCAAACCCGATTGGACAACCTGTCCAGAGCATTGCGGCACAACCCCTTGCCTGATCTGGCGACACAACACGCCAAACCGATCGAAGAGGCTGACTTTGTTTCCCATTATGGCGCAAAGGCCTTTCAAGCCGATGTCGAAAAAATACGCGACTACATTTTTTCCGGTGACATCATGCAGGCCGTTATCTCCCAACGGATGTCTGCAGAATTTACCGCACCCCCAATCAACCTCTATCGTGCGTTGCGCAGCCTCAACCCCTCTCCCTATATGTACTTTCTGAATCTGGGAGATTTTCACATCGTGGGTTCCTCTCCAGAAATCCTTGCCCGTCTAGAAGGCAACGAGGTCACAGTAAGACCCATCGCAGGCACCCGTCATCGTGGTAAAACCGATGAAGAAGACTTACGCATGGAACAGGAACTGCTATCGGATCCGAAGGAACTTGCAGAACACCTGATGCTGATCGATTTGGGTCGCAATGATTGTGGCCGTGTTAGCCAAACAGGCACCGTTAAGGTCACCGACCAGATGGTGGTAGAACGTTATTCTCACGTCATGCACATGGTGTCCAATGTTTCTGGCCAGTTGCAGAACGGGCTAGATGCCATCGACGTCTTGCGAGCGACCCACCCCGCTGGAACACTCAGTGGCGCACCCAAGATTCGTGCGATGGAAATTCTCGACCAGTTTGAACCGGTCAAACGCGGCATCTATGGCGGCGCAGTCGGCTATCTCAGCTTTAGCGGCAATATGGATCTGGCAATCGCCATTCGTACGGCTGTGATCGCAAACAACCGCATCTATGTTCAGGCAGGTGCCGGTGTCGTTGCCGATTCAGTACCGAGATTGGAATGGAAGGAAACCATGAACAAAGCCCGCGCCCTATTCCGTGCGGCTTATTTGGCTACCTCCGGCGATATTTAACCGCATTCGTGGACGCTCTTTATCGGTCGTTAGCCTTTATGGGGGTCGAGGGTGTAAACCCAAAAGTCATCGTCGCGCTGGTAACCCAAGGACTGATACAGTGATTGCGCGCTGTGGTTGTTTTTTGCGGTCGCCAAATTGATTTCTACCGCTCCTGTATCCCTACCTAACTGGATGGCACGCTCCATCAGTGCACGTCCAATACCTATGCCCCGTGCGTCTGGCATGACAAAAAGATCATAGAGAATCCAGACTTTCCCAGCCAAGGTCGAAGAGAAACTCGGATACAGCTGCACAAATCCCAGGGGTTCATCGGCTGCATTAACGGCAATAAAGACCACCGATTCGTCATGCAGCAACCGCGCAGCGACAAAATCAAGTGCCAACTGGGCATCTGCTTCATAACCGTAAAACTGCCGGTAGAGATCAAATAGAACCGCTACCCTGGGGTGGTCTGCGTGATGTGCCTGTCGAATGCTGACCCTGTTTTTATTTTTCATAGGCGATGTTGTCTCTTTGCCGTTAGCAGCCTAGGGCGACTTGAACAGCTGTTTCACAAAATACGGCTGTCGATGACACCCCATTTCCCAAACCTTTGCAATAAGTAGCGGCCATGCAGGGTGTTAATGACACGGTGCTCAGGTACAATTCTACCACCACTAGCCAACCTATTCGCCGAGGAAATCGGGCAAAATGACTTCTCAAATACCAAACGAACCACAGCAAGACGCAGCGCAGACTGAAAATGCAGAGGCGTCGCAGACAGCCAAAAAATTGCCCGACAACAGTTTACTGCTAGAGCAGCCTTTTGATGCATTGATGCGAAAGGTGCGTCTAGGGTGGATAGCGGGTGTCATGTCGGCAATAGTGACGCTATTAGCACTCTATCGATTACAACCTTCGGTAGGCTTGGATTTGTTCGTACCCCTGGTTGATGCAACCATCATGCTGATACTGAGTTATGGCGTCTACAGGCGTAACCCTTGGGCAGCTGTGGCATTGTTGGCTTATTTCACCCTGTTTAAGATGATGGAATACATGGCAGGCGCGCTTACCAACTCGTTGTTCTCGCTCCTGTATGGTTATTTCTTCTATCAAGCCATGACTGCCCTGTTTAAAATTCGGGCCTTACCCCCTGTCATCAGTGAAACAACAGGTGATTCTGGGGATTGAAACCGCACTGCATACTGGTGCAATTCATTACGAGAACCGATGGCACATTGCCCCTGTTGGCAACCCTGAATAGGAATCCCGCTCCATGTTACTGATGATCGACAACTACGACTCCTTCACCTATAACCTTGTGCAATATTTTTCAGAACTGGGTGCTGATGTCGAGGTCGTGCGGAACGATCAGGTTACCATCGATGACATCAAAGCCATGGCACCCGAGCAGATTGTGATTTCACCCGGCCCCTGCTCTCCCAATGAAGCGGGCATTAGCATGGCGGCGATTTCCCATTTTGCTGGTACCACACCACTGCTGGGTATTTGCCTTGGACACCAGTGTATTGGTCAGGTCTATGGTGGACAGATCGTACGTGCGAGCCGTGTTATGCATGGCAAAACCTCGCCCATTATCCACAGTGACAGCGGCGTTTTTCGACAACTTCCACAAGCGTTTCAAGCCACAAGGTATCATTCCTTGGTTGTTGACCGGGAAACCCTACCCGATTGTTTGGAGGTTACGGCTTGGGCTGATGATGGCGACGGACAACGGGGAACCATCATGGGACTCCGTCACAGGACGCTCAATGTAGAAGGCATCCAGTTTCATCCCGAGTCTATTTTAACCGAACATGGACATGACATGCTCCGCCATTTCCTTGAGGGAAACCGTTAGTCCCGACCTAGCCGATAGGTTAAGGCACGCTGCGTATGCACGGCGAACTGTGATACTTTACAATTGAGACGGACAGCGTTGCCTGACAGCATCGTGTGACATTGGATCCTAAACCGAATATCCACCTAATGTGAGACTTTAATCGACATGATAACTTTGCCCCAAGCTATCGGCTTGGCTGTTGACCATCAGGACCTCAGCCAGAACCAAATGACAGAGGTTATGCACCAGATCATGAATGGCGATGCGACCGATGCACAAATTGGTGGTTTTCTTATTGCGATGCGCATGAAGGGTGAAACGGTCGATGAAATAACAGCAGCGGTATCGGTCATGCGGGCATTGTCGACACCAGTCACCCTCGACATACCCCATGTTGTTGATACCTGCGGTACCGGTGGTGACGGTGCCAACCTTTTTAATGTATCGACCGCAGCCGCCTTTGTTGTGGCTGCCGCCGGTGGCAAGGTCGCAAAACATGGCAATCGCAGCGCATCATCCAATAGCGGTAGCGCAGATGTTTTAGAGGCCGCTGGTGTCCCATTGACCCTGACAGCGCCACAGGTCAAAGAGTGTATCGAAACCATTGGTTTGGGTTTTATGTTCGCCAAAACGCACCACAGTGCGATGAGACATGCCGTGGGTCCACGCCAAGACATGAAAGTGAGAACACTGTTCAATATGTTAGGTCCCATGACAAATCCAGCAGCAGCCAAACACCAGGTCATTGGACTTTTTTCCCCTGACATCGGCCCCCTCATGGCAGGGGTACTGCAGAATTTAGGTTCTGATCACGTCTTGTTGGTGCATTCAAATGACCACCTTGACGAAATCAGCATCGCTGCAGAGACTCAGGTAACTGAGCTTAAGGCGGGTCACATACGCCAGTTTAAAATTTCACCCGAGCAATTTGGCATTGAGCGCCAGACTATCGATGGATTGCAAGTCGTTGATGCCCAAGCGAGCCTCGCCATTATTGAGGGCGCCTTTGCTGGCAAGGTGGGCAGCCCTTGGAACAAGGCGCGCGACATCATTGCTCTGAATGCAGGCGCAGCCATCTATGCTGCCGATGTGGTAGACACCCTTGAAGCAGGCGTTAGCCGCGCACAACAACTGATTCAAAGCGGTGCGGCAATGGAAAAATACCACGCCTTTGTCACCTTTACCCAAGCTGCCGCAGGTAAACTATCATGATTGATCCAAATACACCGACCATCCTCAGAAAAATCATTGCACGCAAGCATGAAGAGGTCGCAGAGCGGTCAATCATCACGCCAGCGAAGACCCTTGAACACCAATTTGCGATGGTCGAACCGCCTCGGGGATTTACAGCCGCCATGGTAAACAGGGTGCTGACCAAAAAGCCCGCCGTGATTGCAGAAATCAAGAAAGCCTCCCCTAGCAAAGGCATACTGCGCGCCAATTTCTACCCCCGCGCAATCGCAGCGAGCTACGAGGAAGGTGGGGCGACGTGTTTGTCCGTACTAACCGACGCTGACTTTTTTCAAGGCTGTGAACAGGACCTTATTTCCGCAAGAGCCAATACCCTGTTGCCCGTGATTCGCAAAGATTTTATGGTGGATCCTTATCAAATTATTGAAGCCCGCGCCTTGGGTGCTGACGCCATCTTGCTTATTGCTGCTGCCCTGTCAGACAAGATGATGCGCACGCTACACACCCTTGCGATTAGCCTGGGAATGGATGTTTTGATTGAAGTGCATAACCTTGAAGAATTAAACAGGGTATTGCCCTTAAACAACCCCCTCATTGGCATCAATAACCGCGACTTGCACACCTTTGCTGTCAGCCTCAATACCACCTTGACGCTGATGAAAGACATCAGTGCTGACCACACCATTGTGACTGAAAGTGGCATCCTCTCCGCTTCTGATGTTGACCTTATGATGCACAACAATATTTATGGCTTCCTGGTCGGCGAGGCATTTATGGTTGCCGACAATCCTGGCGAGCGCCTTCAACAACTGTTTTTTGATCGGAGTTAAGCAGCCATGCCAGACTTGTTAAAAATATTATTGCTCTTGTTTGTAGGTTTGGTTGTGATGATTTGGTTTTCAGAACGCAATCCGATACAGCTTAGCACCGAGCAGCAAGCGCGTATGGGCAAGTGGTTTATGATTTTGATCGGACTGATTCTTATCGCGAGTCTAATTAGGTGGTTCACCTAAGTATAAACCGAAAAAACGCTAATGTGATCGTGAACTGTTATATGCTGAACGCATTGAATCCCACAGTGGAAAGGAAAGGCATTGCATGCTTAATTTAGAAGACCGCATTAAATGGATCACACATCAAGGTGCAGAAATTCTATTTATTGATTTTAGCCACATTGATAACAGCCCTGACATGCTAGAGGTCTTAAATGCAGGTATTCTTCTGATAGATAAGTCAGATGGCAACATCATGCACCTAGGTGATTACAACAGTGCTTTTACAAGTGCAATCTTTGTTACAGCGTTAATGAAAAAAGGTTATTCAGTTGCTCGGAAGGTTGTAAGAAGTGCGACCTATGGCTCTGATAGTGTCACAGCTATGATCGCAAATACCTTCTACACTGTGACCGGCGTTCAGGGGAGGTTTGTCGGTACCCGTGAAGAGGCTTTGGCGTTTTTAATCGAGATATAACACTTTTGAATACTTGAACTGTTTCATACCCACCCATACTCATCCTCATTTTTATCTGATTCCAACATACAACCTGCCTATACCCACCACAGTGAACAGAAAATCGTGCTGTTCAAATGCCCTGAATACCTTGATCAGGTCGTTTATAGGTGAATGCCCACCTGCGCCGATACAGACTGACCCTGTAATACCGTACACAAGGATTATAATGTGCTAGGGTGACTTGGTGCCATCACAACGTCGCCCTCCTATTAGCACCTATGGGATTCACTATTTCAAGTCAGCATTGGTTTAGGAAGAGCGCACAGGACTTACCGTCTCAAAAGCCCCCTATAGGGCTTAACAACCATTGCGCCATTGAGACTCTGCCTGATCACGATGGCACCAAACGGCAATTAGTCTTCAGTTAGACATGCGGATTATATTGGTATTAAAGCAACATCTGAATTGGATATATTGCATGATAGATCTAGATGACCGTCTGAAGTGGATCGATCCCGAAGGTGTCAGGATCCTGTACATGGACTATAGCAATCTTAAAAGCAGCACCGCGATGATACAGCTACTAAAGGCAGGTTTTGAACAGGTAGAAAAGGAACAGGGTTCTCTCAGGTGGCTGGCAAATTTTACCAAATGTTCTGTCAGCTACACCTTTGCCCAGGCCGCATTGAAAGCTGATCCCAACATGGCCCATAAAATAGAATGCAGTGCGATATATGGCGCTTCAGGGATATCGAGAATGATAGCAAATGCCTTCTTCGAGGCTAAGCTTCATGGAAAGGTGTTCAACCATAGAGAAGAGGCTTTGGCGTTTTTAACAGGAAAATAAAGGCATTGTTCCCATAGGCCGCAGGTTCACAGCCATGCCAGCCATCTAAAGCGCTGTTGCCTTATGTCTGTTTAACCCCGATGTAGCAGGGTTAAACAGACATAAAAAAGCCCATTTCCTGTCTAACAGGTCACGGGCATATCAATCTAGCGAACCGTTGGTGTTATAAAATAGACTCTTCCACCAAGCCTGATTTTCCGCGCGTACCAAAAATAACCATGGTTTTACCCTTAATGGACACCAAGCCTTGCTCTTCAAGCGCCTTAAGTACCCTGCCGACCATTTCACGGGAACAACCGACGATACGGCCAATTTCCTGTCGGGTAATTTTGATTTGCATGCCATCGGGATGGCTCATCGCATCGGGTTGACGCGTTAAATCCAACAGGGTTCGCGCCACGCGTCCAGTGACATCGAGGAATGCCAAGTCTCCCACTTTGCGTGTCGTGGCACGTAAGCGGCTCGCCATTTGCTCACCAATAAAATACAGCATCGCTGGATCTTCTTTGGCGATTTCCCGAAATTTGGTATAGCTGATTTCAGCAACTTCGCAATCAGTGCGCGTTTTTACCCATGCAGATCTCAGGTCTAAATGATCGAATAACCCCATCTCACCAAAAAAATCACCCGGATTCAAATAGGCCATGATCATTTCATGGCCTTCCTCATCTTCAATAACCACCGTTACCGTACCGCGGATGACATAAAACAAAGAATCGCTCTTGTCGCCAGCAAAAATCAATGTCGTCTTTGCTGGGTACCGTCGGCGATGGCACTGAGATAGAAAATAATCCAAGTGTTTGGTTTCGACCTGCTGATTCAAATAATTTTTCATATGAGACTCAACATTACAGTGATGACAGCAAGGCTGTCAGTTTCAATTTAGTATAAACACCCATATTTACATCCTTTAATTTCGGAGCGGGGCGCAATCCCTACCACTCAGGGCCAGAGTACAGGTATGATACCGATCATTCTGAAACCCAATATTCAAGACTATAACCGTTATTCTGAGGAGATACCATGCAGGCAACCGTACAATGGCGTGGAAACGTGCATTTCGCTGGAAAGTCGGAAACTGGCCATGAAGTGCTGATGGACGGACCGCCTAACCACGGTGGTATGAATCTTGGCTGCAGACCCATGGAATTGGTGCTATTGGGACTCGGTGGCTGCACAGCCTTTGATGTGGTGAGCATCCTAAAGAAAGCACGCCAAGACGTGACTACCTGTGAAGCCACGCTCTCGGCCGATCGCGCAGACAGTGTTCCTTCAGTATTCACCAAAATTCACGTGCACTTTGACATCAAGGGCAATGACCTAAATCTGAAACAGGTGTCCCGTGCGGTATCGCTGTCTGCAGAAAAATATTGCTCTGCATCACTCATGCTTGAAGCGGGTGGTGTTGAGATCACCCATTCTTTCGAGATTTTATAACTGCAGAGGTACCTAGCATGGCCTTGCTGATGTTAGGTACCTATCGGCAACACGCCCTTTAGGCCTTGGGTACCTGCCACCGTATTTCTGTACCTGGTACGGGATGCAACGGAATAAGGCGAGACAGTAGCAAAGAACACACTGCTATTCCTGCCCCCACCACAAATACAGCGCCCGGCTGTATCAACCACACCAAACCCAACAAGGCAGGCAGTATGACTGCTGCTATGTGGTTAATGGTAAAGCTCACACCTGCCGTAGAGGCCATGTCTTTAGGATCAGCGATCTTCTGGAAATAGGTTTTAATAGCGATCGCCATGGCAAAGAACAAATGGTCAGTGATGTACAGGACAGACGCAACATATTCATTGGTAACGACGCTATAGCCCAAAAAGACAACAATCAGTCCGATGTATTCAATCGTCAACGCCCTTCGCTCTCCAATTCTACCAATCCAACGCCCAATTTTGGCGGCAAATAACAAATTGATAAAGTGATTCACCAAATACAGTAGGGCGATATCGCCTGCACTGTATCCAAATTTTTCAACCAATAGAAAGCCTGCAAAGACGACAAAAATCTGCCTCCTTGCACCACTGAGAAAGGTCAGCAAGTAGAACAACCAATAGCGTTTTCTCATAAGAAGGTGTTTGTGTTGAATCACTGGCTGAACAAATAGGGGAAAGGTCATCCAGACATAGAGTACGATCCCCGCTACCGATCCACCAAAACAAGCATAGATCCACACATAGGGCACATGAAACTGTTCAACCAACAGCCAAATGCCACCAAAAGAAACAATGGCTGCGGCTGATTTGTAGGACATCACCTTGCCTAAAAACCCCGGTGTTTCCGCCTTATCCACCCATTGCAACGTCAGTGATTGGTTCATGGTTTCAAAATAGTGAAAGCCAATCGACATCAACACCGTGGTGAAATAGAGCCCGTATACCGTGGGAAAGAACCCCGTCAAGGCAACACCCAAACCCAGCACCAGCAAACTCAGGTAGGCGAATATCTGTTCCTTTAAAACCAGGAGCACAAAGACAGCGGTAAAGGCTAAAAACCCCGGTACTTCCCGTAGGCTTTGTAAGATACCAATCTCGCGTCCCGTAAACTGAGCCACTTCTATGGCAAAATTATTCAGCAGCGCCATCCAGACGGAAAATGCCATTGGCATGGCAAATGACATCATCAGCAGCAATGTGCGCGGGTTTTTGAACCCTGAATTTGTAGCAGAAACCCTAGACATTAAGCCATTCTCCAATAAGACGCAGCACAGTGATTCTGTGATTCTACTGACAATCCCTCCACCACCACGGTCTATGCGTCTGGGGTGGTTAGGGCTTTTTCGCTGAAATGTTTCTGGGTTGACCGGCATAATCCAAATATCCGGTAACCGCTTCAAAACCAAGCTGTTGCAACAGCTGTATGAGTTCAGTCTGTTGTTGGTATCCATGTTCAAAAAACAGCCACCCACCTGATACCAGGCAATCGTAGCTTTGTTTGGCGATACAAACAAAATCATGGAGACCCTCGTCCGCTGACACCAGCGCAGAGGTCGGCTCAAATCGCACATCACCCTGAGTCAAATGCGGGTCATCTGCTGCAATATAGGGTGGATTAGACACCACCATATCAATGGACTGTGCAGCGATGCCCTCGAGCCAATCACCCTGCTGGAAACGCACGGGAAGCCTTAACCGCTCGCCATTGCGCTTTGCGACCTCCAAGGCACCACCGCTTTGATCTATGCCGGTAATCAGCCAACTCGGTCGCTCAGAGGCCAATGCCAGTGCGATTGCCCCAGTTCCGGTGCCCAAGTCCATTACCCGATAGCCTGCTTGATCGGGCACCAATTCTAAAACCCGTTCTACCAAGCATTCGGTATCGGGTCTTGGAATCAAGGTGGTTTCATTACAATAAAGCGGCAGTGACCAAAACTCCTGCTCACCCAGCAGGTAAGA
>CAWUUZ010000041.1:0-4094 GCA_963925745.1 uncultured Pseudomonadales bacterium | reverse complement strand
CCAGAAGCTGCATGAAACCCGTACCGATGAGAGCGACTGAGAAAAGCATCAATAAACGCAAAAACGGATAGGGCAGCGGCGTGATGCGTTGGCTGACAATGACAGTGGCAAGCAGACGAGAAGACAGCGCAATGGCCGTTGCCAGAATCGTACCCCAGATACCCCATAGGGGTATGAGCGTCGTATAGCCGATCACCGCAATGACCGCAGCGCCACCATCAATAATAGCAGGCCAGGATGTGGTTCTGGCGCTGTAACTTCCCATTCCCAAGGTCATATTGGTGTTGTGCAATACGGCCAAAAACGCCATCCAGGGTACATAACGCATGGAGCCGTGGTAGCTTAGGGGTGTGAGCCACTCAATCAGTAAGGGGCCTATGGCTGCAACCATAACTGCGGATCCAATACCAACAGTGACACCGACACCGCCGAGATAGGCACAACGGGCGGCACCATTTTCTTGGTGCAACACCTTGAATCGACGGGGCAACCACCAGAGATCAAAGGGTTGAATCATAATCGCTGTAATGAGTCCGAATTTTGCGGCAAGGGCGTAATCCGCCATGGCTGCCGTACCAATAGCATCAGCGAGAATCCAACGGTCGAAACTGCCCAGTATAAAGCCCGAAACGCCCACAAAAATAAGTGGCGCGCCATAGCGGGCATAGTTTTTTAATCGGTCTGCGTCGTAGCGGATGCCAGTTTCTTTGTAATACGGCCAAAGCAGCCATATGGCCAACACCGATCCTGCAATAAAGGATCCTGCCATAAAGCCGGTAACGCCAAACCCCAAAACCAATAACAAACCTGAGGCAAAGGCCTGTAAGACCACGCGACTCACACTGCCAATAGCATAGGACGTTGCCTGATCACGCATGCGCATGCGGCTTAATGCTAGGGTGCTAATGCCCCCCATTGCCAAACTGCCCAATATAAGTCGGACCTGCACCTCTGTGACCTGACCGGGCAACATGGTCACGATCCAGTTTGCACCCAGCTGTGTAACGACCGCAGCGACCACACCAATAATCAGCGCAAGACCTAGCAGGTTCGCAGCAACAATTTTCTGTTCTTCCTCATCCTTAGCATGACCCGTGAATCGAAACAGGGTATCAGCTAGACCCATGCCGATAATAATACTCAGTAGGTCAGCAAGGGTTTGTAAAATATCGAGACGGCCATAGTCAGCAGGTACGAGATAGTGGGTCGCAAAGGGCACCATGAGGAGCGAAATCGATTTGACGGCAACGAGCGACAGTCCGTAGATTAGGGTTTGCCTGAGTGCAGGTGGCAGACTCGATAACCGGCTGAGCATGTAAGGCTCCTTTATGAGAATTCAGTATGAAGAGGAGGTGAAACTACCATAGTGGGGCGCGTTGTGACACTGTTTCTATCCGCCACATCCTTGATAATAGCGGGCACTGTGGGGGTTACAAATCAGTATGGGTCTGCCTCATTACTGAAAAGGTTTGGGATAATGCTGCCGATAAAATGCGATAAGACTGGGCACCACGACAGTGGGTGAATAGGTTTGGGCGATCGTTGTCCAGGCAGCTTCTGCCATCGCCTGCCGCTCTGTTGGGGAAAAATTCAACCACAGAGACAGTGTTTGTATAAAGGCAGCGTCATCGTCTGCTGGAATGACCCAACCATTCTGTCCGCTATCGATAAGTTTTGGCAGATCGCCAACAGCGCTTGCGATCACGGGTATGCCACGAGCCATCGCCTCTAAAGCCGCCATGGGAAGTCCTTCGTGTCGCGACGGCATACAGAGGACACCCATGCGTGACCAATGGTCGGTCATATTGGGCACAGCCCCAACAAAGGTCATGCGCTGGGAATGGTCCTGTTGTAACTCGGCAAACATGGGTCCATCACCAAATGCAATAAAGTCTGCCTCGGGTAGGTTTTCTGCAAACTGACAAAAACGGTCAACGCCCTTCTCGTGAGAAAATCTGCCCACAAAGCCCACAGTACCCATCTCTGGTACTGGGCATAGATCTGGAACGTCGACAAAATTTTTAAATACCTGCGCCTGGGTATGAACCCTTGCCGCAATGTTGTTACTCACAGCAATGGCTGGCGCCAGAAAAGCAGTCCAGCGATCGACCACATCATAGAGACGCACCTTGCCCTGCCCTGGTTCACCTGCGTGAAATGTCGATACCACCGGTATGCCACGCAGTCTGGCCGCCATTCGGCCAAGGATACCGGCTTTATAACCATGGGTATGAACCAACCGTGGTTTATCAGCCAAGGCAGTAAACAGATTCCGAAACCCGCCCTGCAAAAACATGACTGGAATCCCCAGCTTACCGATGGTCTCTTCTAAAGGGTGTTGGTTGCCGTACCGCTTTAAAAACACCAAACAGGTAGGGTAGCCATTATCGATCAATCCTTTAGCCACATTAAGCGCATGGCTCTCAATTCCACCCACACCCTGTGAGTCGAGCAATATCCAGATGGGGGTGGTAGATCGGGGACTTTCTGTCATCGGCACGTCAACTCGCTATGCGGTGGATAGGCGCTAAGATTAGCCCAAAAAAACGGTGTTCGTTAGAGCGTGTGAAATTCAGCCTTGTCGTGGCCCAGCGCTTTAGCCAAGTGCAACGTATTATCCGCTGCTGTGATGAGCGTATTTTTATTGATTTTACCATCAGGGACTACAGTCACCACGCCGGCGCAAACGGACAGGAAATTGATAGCGTTGCCTTTTTGGTCGGGAATCCGAATCTCTTTTACCTGTGTTCCTATGCGTTTAATGATATCGACTAAGCCATAGGTATCCGCGTTGGAAAAAACAACTGCAAAGAGTTCATCAGAAAACCGTGCGGCAAGATCGCTCGGACGACGAACACTCTGAGATAAGACCCTGCCGACTTCAATCAGGCACTCATCGCCGACCAAAACACCCTGTAGGTCGCGTATAACGCTATAGTTATCAATTCGAATAAAGGCTAAAACCAAAGGGTGCTTTAGGCGTTGGCAGCGCAGCATCTCTTTGTCCAAAAATTTTTCAAAGGCATATCGATTGGGTAATTCTGTTATCAGATCCGTATCAGCCAACCGAGCCACTTCAATTTCAGCCAGCTTTCTCTGGGTTATGTTCTCATGAGAAATGACAAAAAACCGGCGACCCTCATACTCAAAGCCGGAGCTATGGAGTAAAAACCAACGCTCTTCAGTTTCGCTGTGACAGGGATATTCAAAGTAAAAGTCTTTTGTTATGCCTTCCATGACTTGGCGTATGCCGCGAGCAGCGGCCAATCCCCAAGGGTCGCCCCTGGCTGTTGCTGTGTCGCAGGCTGACAAGTAATTGCTACCCAACCAGGTGCTATCGGCAGGGAAACCATTTTCATTTCCGAATGCGGTCCAGGTGCGATTTGCAAATTGAATCACACCCTGATCGTCCACGACGGCTATATGCGCGCTGAGGCTATCTAGGGTGTGTCGCAGAAAATCTATAGAAGTAGGCTGCATCCGTAATCCCTTTCCTGGTGTCAGAGCGATTCAGAAACAGGCTATTTATTGCATGTAAACGAACCAACGGTGTTCGGTATATAATCACAATTTAACATGGGATCAGCAACAAAATGCCCGAATTAATTTTTGGCAGTGCGCTAATCTGTAGATAGAATTTATTGATCAATGTTATAGTTGTTGCAGTGGAAATGTGACCTGTATCACACAATGGCCGTAATTTACTGCGAAAAGGTATATTTTCAATTGAAGGTGCTACTCGTTTTATGCCGTTATTCACCAGCTGGTTGCCTATATTCGAGCCAAGAATTCATAAACGCGTATCACACTGCACACTATCCAAAATATTGAGGTAGCGGAAAATGCCCTTAGACCATCCAGTTTCTAAATCTATTTTAGCACTTTGTTTGCTAAGTCTTGTGGGCTGCAGCCAGTGGCCTAGTCGTGGCTACGGTGGTTATGCTGAGCACACAGAACCCCATCCTGACTGTGTCGAAATTCGCAGTGGGTCGCAGATGGGAACACTGGACCAACGCCTTGGTTGCGCTGACCGAAGACTTGAGACACTGGTTCGGGTTGGGGCAGACCTTCATGTGCCTGCACTGGTATTGAGG
>CAWUUZ010000040.1:0-11836 GCA_963925745.1 uncultured Pseudomonadales bacterium | reverse complement strand
GAAGATGTCATGGCCAATAGGCTGGTATTGAAAGAAATGTTATTGCGTGCCGGTCTAAAAATCCAAATGGTTGAAAATGGTCTTGAGGCCGTTCAAGCCGTTAAATTGACTCAGTTTGATGCGATATTGATGGATATTTCCATGCCAGAAATGGACGGTATCGAAGCAACTCGCAGCATTAGGGCGCTAACCGATCCCGAACGGGCTGGTACACCAATAATCGCGATGACGGCGCATGCGCTTAAGGGCGATAAGGAGCATTTTTTGGCGTCTGGTATGGATGACTACCTAACCAAGCCGGTCAAATTGGAATTGCTGTTGTCGGTTCTTGATCAATGGCTGCATAAAGAGAAGCCGGTTGGGCCTTTGGCAGAAACGGATAACCAAAAGACGGTGCCGTCACCAACACCTGAACCTGAGTACAGCATTGTTGATAAGGAAGTTCTGGTCCAAATGGCGCTGGATACATCACCTGAGTTGGTTCCTGTGTTGTCCAATATTTTTATTTCTGACACCCAAAGTCGGTTTGTAAAAATCGCACACCTTGCTCAAGAAGAAACATGGGCGGACATTGGTCTTGAAGCCCATTCGATTGCAGGCAGCAGTTTGGCCTATGGGTTGCCATCACTGGCGGTTTTGGCGCGTGCCGTAGAAAGCGCGGTTAAATCGGATGATCTGGAGTCAGCAGATAAAACAGTCAAAGAACTGTTGGCCCAAGGACCCCGTTTGGTTGAGGCATTAAAGGACTATTTGTCGCATTTGGAACAGTAATACAAACCATTGCCTGCCCCCTGTGCGTTGCCCATTGATGGTTTGATCTAAGATACGAATCGGTTGAAATGCACTATAGGCGGTGAACTCGGTCGCATATACGCTATGCCTAATTGTTAGGAGTTTGCAGCACATGAGACACTATTATCTGACGCAGCGGTTTCAACCCACGCTGCTCAACGTGAGAACCCTCCGTCAGTATATCAGCAACCTGTTTGGACGTATGGCCGTGGATTCGGAGAAGTCAGGGCAGATTCAACTTATCGTTTCGGAATTGTTAGTCAACTTTGTAGATCATTCTGATCCAGTTCCCACTGAGGTCATAACGCGAATCCATAGAGACGTCAGTGGATGGGTTCTCGAAATTCTAGACAATGGCGGGGAATTCGTAGATTTTGCAGAAAAAATAGCGTCGGCAGACAACGACCCAATGAGCGAAGGAGGTAGAGGCCTCTTTCTGTTGCGTGAGTATTTTCCGGATTTCAATTACAGCCAAGTTGACGATGACGGTAAACGCCTCAACTGTCTAACGGTAAACCTGGGACATCTTGAAGACCACCGCCCTGCATTGCTGCTTGTCGATGATGATGAAGCCCATTCCCAACTCCTCTATTATTATTTGCAAGAATCTTTTCGTGTAACGCTCTGCCCAAACGTTGAGGCTGCCTTTGCGGCACTTGCAAAAGACAGTATCGATTTAATACTGTCAGACATCCAGATGCCGGGTTGTTCCGGTTTGGAGTTTCGTCAAAGGCTGATATCTGAAGGCATTTCAGACTCCATCCCCTTTCTCTTTATTACCAGCCAACAAGATGACTCGGTTGGCTACACAGCAGCTGAATTACATATCGATGACTATCTGATCAAGCCAGTAAAGAAAGAACAGTTGAATCGGGTAGTCCGTCGAGTTTTGAAGCGCTCTGCTCAGGTAAAGCTGCAATTAGTAGAGCACTTCGGTCGCCAACTCACCCAGATGTTACGTCCAAAACTCGCAGAGAAGATGGGTGCACTTGACTGTGCATGGTACGACCAGGCCGCAGAGGCTGGTGGTGGCGATATGATATTGGGTGAATACCAAAAGGACCGCAGCATTGTGTTCTTTGCTGATTTGATGGGGCATGGCATTCAAGCCAAGTTTTATGCCCATGCTTTGGCAGGCTATGTCAGGGGGATGGTTGTGACAATGGATGCTGATGCCACAGCGGGAGATTTGCTGACGCGTTTGTCAGCCGCGTTCTTTAGTGACAAGGTTTTGTCAGCGACATTGATGACCTGTGTTGTCTTGGTTGTTCACAATGACGGCAGGATTGAAATTGCCAATGGTGGCCAACCAGAGCCTATGATATCGACAGAAGGCGGTTGGGATGCTTTGCCGATCAATGGCTGTCTACCTGGACTCATAGACAATTGTGAGTATGAGACCTATAAATTAAGGCTCGCACCGGGACAAAAGCTGTTAATCAGTAGTGATGGTCTGTGGGAGTTTGGCAGTAACGTCTTGGCACGTGATCAGCATGTTAAGTCGATTAATCAGGCCTTGAATAAAGTTGCTATGAAGGGCACCTTGCATGAACAGTCAGCCCAATTTATAGAAGATTTTGGTGTTATGGTTGCGAACAGGCCATCAGATGATGTGACGCTACTGCTATTGGCCAATCCGGAGTCGCCATAGGAAAAGGACGCTGGCTTCTAGATGTTCTGATTTATCAAGCGGCTGTTGTTGATCCATTTTCGGAGTTTCTTGCCAGTCTTCTTAAAGAATGGCCCCATTCTATAGGTCTCACGACATAGTTCTAAGGCGAGTCCAGGGTTGTCGCGGTCATTGATAACACTGCCGCAGAGCTTTGCGCCATGTCTGTCTAATAATTGTTTGGTAATCACCAATTCGCTCTCATGGGTGTGACCTGCCATGGCGATGAGAAGCGTTTGCTGGCATAGCCCTGCGATCATGGCTGTCGGCAAGTTTTGTTGGTTACGCCGATTTACCGGTGAACAGTCAATAATGATGTGCTCGAAATGTCCACGTAGCTCATTCAAAAATTTCTGGATATATTTTGGATCGCGCAACTTCCACAGCACATCGCTTTCTAATGGCGCCGTTAATAAAAAGATGCCGAGGGATTCCAATTTTACGATCGGAAGCTCCTCTGGAGGCATGTCCGTAGTCCAGGCATGGCGGTCAATACCAAAGGTATTGGCAATTTCTGGGTTGGCCATATTGAGTTCGAGTAACAACACCTGTCTGACAGCGGAGGCTGCGCGTGTCGCTAAGGTGATTGCCATACTGGTGACGCCCTCTCCACCGGTTGAGCTAACGACTGCTACGGTTTGGATGTTGTTTGACGGCAGTGCAGCATTATAAACGGCTTCTATCTCTTCATAGTGGATAGGCAAGGGTGATGTGAATTCTGTTGCGATGCTGAGATACATAGGTACACCTACCGGCTATCGAAAGAAAATAATAAAGGCAGCGACATTTAAGATGTCGTCGAGGAAGTTCAACCCACTACGCCATGTGCCTTGAGACTTATCAGGAACATAGATGGTGTCACCATTGCGCAATACCGGCAGTAATCCAAAATCGCCCTTTTTCGCAAACTGCACAAGATCAAAAACATGTGATTGGTCTTCGCTTACGCCCTGATTGATCACCACGATGCTGTCTTGTTTGGCATTTGCGGTGGGACCACCGGCTTCAGCAAGGATGTCCAATATGGTCATGTTATCCGCAAATTCATAACGGCCTGGTCGCGCTACGGCGCCAAGGATGCGCACTGTGTCGTCCTTGTCCTTTTCTAACCAAGAGCGACTGAGTGCAGGGAAATAAATAACATCTTCATTTTTTACCTTGGGCAGTATGGTTTCGTCGCCGGTTTCGAAATAATGATAGAGGTTGAGTTCGGTCACATTGACCGTATCACCGTTGCGATGTGAGATCTTGATATTGGCCAAATCCGCATTGGCGTTAGGACCCTGGGCTGCGCCCATGATGTCTAGAAAGTTTAATTCTTCGCTAAAGGCATATCGCCCCGGGGCGCCTACCTGGCCTAGGATGTATATGGAGTTTTTACTGCTCTGCGCTATCCATTGTGACCTATTGTCGTTGGGATCATCAGGTAACTGTGGAACAACAATGGTGTCACCGGCCAGTATTTCCACCAATGGGCTATCGGGATTCTCAAGGTAACGCTTTAAATTAAAGTCGATAGGTTGTCGGGATTCGCCATTGATAACAGCGCGGATGACCTGTAAGTGTGCGGTGTCTCCAGACTGAGTAGGTCCACCTGCATGCGCCAACAAATCCAACAGGTTCATCTCAGGGGACCATTCATAGCGTCCAGGCCTTTGAACGGCACCAATAAGACCCACGGCCCTGCTTGTAGGTACCTTGAGCCAAGACTTTTCATTCATATCCAATTTTTCGGGGATAAATATGGCATCACCCGCAGAGACGAGTGGCATATCTTCGGTGCTCAATCCTTCCGTAAAGGCTGCCAAATCGAAGGGTGTTGAGGAGCCATCGGCTCTTAAGATGCGTACTTGGCGGGTTTCTGCAAATCGTGTTGGACCACCCGCGTTTGCTAATATTTCAAGGAATGTAGCGCCACCCTTGGCTTCATAGGCGCCAGGTTTAAATACCTCACCAATGACAAAGACGTTAGAAACACCGCTTCGGATGCCTTCAACGGCCTGTGGAATATAGATGATGTCGCCATTGGCGAGTTGCGGCATTTTGGAACGATCGCCTGTATCGAGATACGCCCTTAAGTCGAAAGGTGTGGGAACACCATTTGAAATAATACGGATTTGCTCTACGCCGGCGTAACGGGTGACACCACCTGCGCGCATCAGGAGGTCAATAACGGTCATGCCGTCCTTAAAGCTAAAGGTGCCGGGTCTGGGTACTTCACCAAAAACGGTTACCGAGTTGTCCTCGTCAGCGGCATCTCCCGATGCAATCAGGGTTGCAGCATCAAAATCGACTTGAACATTACCGATAAGTGGTGACGCGGGAACAAATATCTCATCCATCGGTTCTAAGCTGGGCAGTGCTGTTACGTCACCGCTGTCTAGGTAGCTCTTGTAATTAAAGACCGTGGTTACATCGGCTCGCCGATGCTGTAGTCGGTCAAGCTGCGCCCCTTGCAGTAAACCCTGTGCCGCATTGATGGCCATCTGTACCGTTGCACCGTTATTGAGGTATACCAAACCGGGTGATTTGACATAACCCAACACCATGACTGCCAGTCGGCGTACTTTGACGCTGAGTGAGAGACGGTTTAGGTTAAGATAATAGGGTTGCAGGGCGTTAGAGATGGCTGATAATGCGGCCTCTGTGGTCAGGCCAGATAGCTTGATACGGCCGAACTCAGGGAGTTGGATGGTGCCATCGGCTTCAACCTCGAAAGGCAAATCAAAGTCAGGTTCACCCAAGAGTACGATTTGTAATTGGTCGCCAGGCTGCAAATACAGGGTATCTTCAGCAGCCCATACCATTGAAGCACTTGCACTAAGCCAGAGAACGGTGCCAAGAATCAAAAGGCGTTGTAACCAAGACCAAACGCTGCGCATAGTGCTAACCTCAGTCCATCAGACGATTGGAATCGACCGATCAATTCTCAAGAATTTCAAGAGTTCGAGTGGTTGTCCCTTTACGCCTGTTAATGTCAGTTTTCTGCTCTTGCCGTGTAAGCGCTTATATAAAAAAACCAAGGCACCAATCCCTGATGAATCAATGAAATCAACCAATGCAAGGTTTAGCTGTACGTCGCCACCTTCATTCTGTTCTGTAAGTGCGTCCAATAATGGGCGTACCTCAGCAACAGATAGTGCATCAAAAGAACCGGTTAGCTGGCTCTGTAATTGACTCAGTGTTTTGTCGCTCATAAATGCAGTCCTCTTTCACACTAAAAATCGTGTATTTGTTGGTATTGTATTCATCTCAAGTCTGCCGCGCAAAAAGCCTAAGCACCATCTACGCAGGTTTATCAATGATATAGTACCGCGATTATAACATGATAGCGGTCACAGTTTAGCATTACTGACCTCTACCCAAGATCATCACAAACACAGTGCGCCAAATGATCTCCAAATCACGCATGATCCAGGTTCTTACTTGGCACAGGCTTAATGCATAGGCGTGGTCATAGCTCACCTTTGAGCGAACATCCTCGATACTGGCGTCGTAGCCTTGGTAAACCTGGGCTAGGCCAGTGATACCGGGTCTTAGACCATAGGTTCGTTCGCTATAAAATGGAATGTTTGTTTCCAGTTTGCTGTACATCTCAGGTCTTTCAGGTCTGGGTCCGACCAATGACATATCACCACGCAGTACGTTGATGAGCTGGGGAATTTCATCCAGGCGCGTTTTGCGCAAAAACAACCCTACCCGAGTAATACGGGGGTCATTTTGAGATGCCCAGACAGCACCAGAGGCTGTTTCAGCATCTGTTCGCATGGTGCGAAATTTAAACATCCAAAACAATTCAACATAGGTAGGCCAACTCTGACCAATCCGCATCTGTTTAAACATGACAGGGCCTGCCGAATCGAGCTTGATGATGATCATAATAAAGGGAACGAGCGGTGCAGCGACAATTAGCCCAATGATAGAAACAGTAATATCCAATGCGCGCTTTAGTCGGGCAACCATTGGGGGTACATAGTCGATCATAGGGTCATTCTCCTGAGTGTTTTGCGCCCGTTTCCACGGTGAGCGGTATTGGCCGCCCAAATACAGTGTGGCGCCAAGCAGGCCAGAAATATGGCCGCTTACCAAATAATAAACCGACTGCAGCGCCGACTTGTTTTGTAATCTGTGGCTGAAATGTACAGCTGTTGCTAGGCAATAGACAAAAATTTGAGCAAGCGCAGCAATCTGCCAAAACCACGATGTTGGATATAAAATAACACTCCCCAAGAATAGCATCATCAGGCAAAACGGCATAATGGTTCGTAAAGCCTTACCGGAGAAAAAAGCCAGGGCAATACCACGGTACCTAGGATGGAGTAACTTGCGTAAGCGTATAACCTGTTGGAGGTTTCCCGCTGCAATACGTCGCCGACGGTGTTGGTCTTGCGCCATATCGGCCTGCTCTAATTCAAGGGCCAAGATATTGGGGTCGTACACTGCGCGGTAGCCCTTGGCGACCATTTCCATCGGAATGATAAAGTCGTCATTGATGGTGTCTGAAGGCAGTGGCTCAAACAGATGTTGTCTCACCAGGTAAAAGGCACCATGCACACCCATGGGCGCGCCCAAAGCGGCTTCGCCTAGCTTGATAGACAGCTGGTAATCCCAATAGAGTTTTTCACCGGCGCTACCCGCATTCAAAATCCGGTAGCCACCCGCAACCACCGCTATTTTAGGATCTTTAAAATGGCTGGCAGCCATCAACAATGCGTCTACCGACAGCAGGGCAGATACATCACTGAGTGCGACAAGGGGGGTGCTGGCTTTTAGCATGGCCTCGTTTACAACCGCGACCTTGCCTCGGTTGGTTTTAAAATCCTCAATGCTGAGCTGCAAATGTTGGTTTTCAGGCAGCTGATGCGCAGCCCTTGCAATCTCCGCAGTGTTGTCCTTGCAGCCATCACACAGTAAGGCAATGTGTAGCTTTTCAGCAGGGTAATGGAGGGTGCCGAGGCTCATGATTTTGTCGGTGATGACAGCCGCTTCGTTGTAGGCCGGGATAATAACGGTAATGTGTGGCAATGCCTCACGAACCGCTGCGTCATGCATATCTAGGGATTCAACATTGGGCGCTGTTATCAGATGTTTCTTGCGGTATTGGCGAAGCCACAAAGGGAAGATCACATGGTGGTAGACCACCAAGAAACCCATCACAAAGGTAACAAAGGACAGCACTGTTGTCATACCTCTGTTGCTCCTGTCAGGGTCGATCCCTTAAGCGCCATATAGGCCGCTATCATACGGACCACATTGCCATTTTCTAAAGCAAATGCCCGTGCCTTACCCTGAGTCGGTGACTTCAGTCTTTCTTCAATCGCTTTTGCCAGTGCATCAACCTGCAGGTCGGGTACCAAGCTGCCTGTTTGAGGACAGACGGCTTCGCTGCTGCCACCGACGTCGGTGAGAACGACAGGGATGCCACAACTTTGCGCCTCTAGGGGTGACAGTGGCAATCCTTCTTGGTGCGAGGCCAAGCAAAACAGGTCTAATGCCTGATAAAAAGCCGGCATGTCATTCACACCGCCTAAAAAATGCACACGAGAGGAGATGCCCAGCTTAGTAGCAAGCGCCTCTAAAGACGCCCTCTGAGACCCCTGTCCTGCCAATGCCAGATGCACCTTGGCGTCAACTTTCGCCATGGCTGATACCAGTTGGTCAACGCCTTTAACGGTTTCTAAGCGGGCAGCACAACCTACCATGGGTGTGTCCAGTGGTAATCCCAGTGTGGCGCGGGCATCGATTTGTGAGCCAGGCTGAAATTTTTCAGTATCGATACCGTTAGGAATAAGGTGGTAGGTGGCGTTAGGAAGAAAGCGACGGCAGTTGTTCTGTACCAGTTTGGCATCGGCGACGAGCGTTGGTCGCGTAAGGGCAATAAGCAGCCTTTGTAAGCGGCGATTCTTCGGGCGTTCAAGGTGCCAGGCGTCGTGTTCGGTGTGAAATAATGGTATGCCACCAGCCAAACGTGCTGCCAAGCCGCCATAGAGTAACGGACCGATATGGTGGGTGTGAATCCACTTTGCTTTATGCAGCCGCATCAAATCGGATAGCTGTTTGATGGTGCTGAACTTTAGCCCAGCAGGCTTATCTAAAAAATGAATGCGATCGATCACTGGAGCCAAACGCTCCCACCCAGCTAAGGCAGAGGCTCGGTTGCCCTCAATGCTAACGATATGAACATCGTAATCTACCAAAAACCGTTGAAAATCGAGTGCCATCGTCTCAATTCCGCCGGGTTTAAGATGCTGGACAATTTGAAACATTACCGGCTTTGCAGGCATGCAGGCTCCAGGGAAAGATGAATTAGGCGTTTGCCTTGGTCAGTTTTATGGGAGGGATACGGCTGATGACGGGTACACCAGTGGCAGCTTCAAGGCCTCTGCGATAACGAATGGTGGTGTCAGCGAGTTCCATAATGAGGGCCAAACCGCAGCCAAGGAATATGCCACCAAAGATGCCTGCGATGACAAATACCACAACGGACATGTTGGTTGGCGCTGCTGGCGTGAATGGCGGGTCGATCACCTTAACACGCTCAGCTGCTTCCCATTGCCCTAGGGAACTGGTGAGCTGTGCTTGTTGGTAACGCTCAGAAAGGTCGGTATAGACTTTGCGATTTGTTGCCAGATCGCGATCAAGTTCGGTAAGACGCTGTTCATGCTTGCCAAAACCCGCAACACGTTTCGCCAAGGTATCGACCTCTATGACGAGGCTGCCTATTTCGTCTTCCAAGCCTTGAATGTTGTTGTTTGCAGCCTGTAATTCCTGAAGCTGAGAGATCAATAAGGTTTGCTGGGTTTGATCCGCATTGTAGGTCTGGCTAGAAACCATATTCCACAGACGATCCAAATCAGCAAGGTCCAAGTTTGATCCGGCCTTTACCAGACGGTTTCGCTCTTCTTGCAGGCTTTCGATTTGGTTGAGCACCGCTTGAACCAGGCTGTGCTGGTCGGTGTAACGTGACCGCAGCAATGCCAACTCGCTGAGACGGTCAACAATCGCTTCTTCAATGCGTCCTACCACGGGGTTTGTTTGGGATAGTTGGCGCTGTAGGTTGTCACGAGAGGCCTTGGCGCTTGAAAGGGCGCGACGGGACTCTTCAAGTTTGTCCTGTAATTCACCCAGTCGGGCAGCATTGTTGGTATGCATGTTGGGCAGTTCGTCCGCATACCTTGTTTGGTAAGCGGCCAACCTATCTTCGGCTTCTTTCAGCACAAGATGGCGGGCATCGAGTTCCTTTTTAAGAAACTCCTCTGAACTGAATATGGCTGAGCGCTCAGGCGCAATGAGGCGTTCGATAAAACGGTCGCTGACGAGCTGCAAAATACCCGCCATATTATCTGGATTGCTACTGGAGTAGCTAATGCGAACAAGGTCTTCGCCAATCAGTTGTGCCCTTAACGCCTGGGATAATTTTGAAATTTGTGCCTGTTTGTAGGCATTGCTGTCATCCATGCTGACCAAATTAAAGGTAAAGGCCACTTCATTGAGTACATGGTTACTGTGAAACAGGGCGTTTATACCCGCCATCCGTTTTTCAAGATTGGTTGACACAGTGAGGTCTTCAAGAAATGGGTTGGCGCGCGCCGCTTCCTGTACCAAAACGGTGGTGAAGGAATCATAGTTTTTTGGAGAAACGGACCCCACGAAACCGCCAAGAAAAGGCAATAATAGAATTGGCAACACAATGGTATATCTGCGGCGCCATGCACCCGATAACACAATGGCCAAATTCATTAAAATGAGGCTTCGCACGAACCCTAAACTCCTATTAATTTCAATTCTTTACAACGCAACGCCCATAATAGGGGTTATACCGCATTATATCAGCAATAATTACCCTACTAACGACATTTGTACACTGGATTGTTGCAAAAGCACGGTCACTTTGCCCCTGCAATAACCCGCTAGTTTTGCAGTTCCATTTCCCGCCTGAGCAGCTTTAGCCTAAAAGACGGCAGGGGTTGGTGCTCTGTTAAGCCAAAAGTTCCGGGAATTCCAGGGTACAGCAGCAAGCCGTCGCCGTTGCCACCGAAATTCCAAGGGTCTTCAAACAGGTTGACCTGATGATGCACAACATACCCCTCTACAGCGTGGTAATAGAGGCTAGCCTCAGCGTTGGTCTTTTGTAGCAGCGCAAAAAATTGCTGCAGCGATGCAACCGGCCGGTCAATGAGGAAGTCGGGTAACTGGGTATCAGGGCCCGGGGTTTTCTTTATCGACTGCGGTGCCGCGCGGCGGTCTGGGCCACAGGATCCCATACAGGAGGTATAGGGCCATAACCGTTTCTGGCTATAGAGTGGCGAAATGTCGCCATTCTTGTTGATCAGCTGGTGAATGACGGGCGCAAAGATATCGACCGTATCCATGAGGTTCGGCTTTATGGGTGTGGTAACCATGGTCAGAACACTCGGTGCATAGACGCGATAGCGTGCCAAATCGGCGTCAAGTGCTTGAAAATCAGTGGGCTCATCCTTCACATAGACCCAAGCGCGCCCCTTTAGCCCTTCTGCAATCACGGTATTTTCCAGCGCTTGAAGATAGGCGATGGGGTCTTTTTGGTCGCTTGAGCGGGGGAAGGCAATCCAAAAGTCATTGCCCGACATCACCTGCTGTCTAAAGGATCCACCGCTGCCTGAATAGGCGTCAAGGTCGAGTCTGTTGTCAACGATAGGGGGCACACGGATCCAGTGGTAATACGGCGTCAGGTGGTGTGCTTCCAGTAGTTTGCGATAGGCATCTCCGAGCGGGACCTCTAAGCGGCAATATTCAACACAGTGGCCCTTGAGAATAAAGGAGTTGGTCAGACCGATATGAAGTGGCCTACGTGGTGCAACAAAATGCCCTTGAAAGCGCACCTGCACCTCAACGGTGCTTTTGGCTGCTGTGAAATAAACGGACCCTTCTTTTAACGGTTGCCATTCAGCGAGAACAAAGGGCGATAGCGAGCAGCTGACGCTGTTTCTGGGAATCAGGGCTTCATAGAATATGCCTGTTGCACCACCCTGGTAGCTAGGTGCATCAATGGGCGTGGGATAAAAGGAGAAATAGGTAACCCCTTCCACGGTAGATGACAGATCGGCACAGGGGGATTCGCCCATATCAAGAATCACGAATAGGTGGCCCTTTTGTGGCAGAATCCTTTGGGTCCGCAACCGCCAATCATCGCTGTAAGCGAGGCGCTCTTCTGTATTGAGCACTTTAAAGGCCGTGTTGGTATAGGGCGGCTGATTGCGCAGGGTGGTGGCGCCTTGGCTTTGGCCGTAAACGAGCATGAGCAGGAAGCCAGCTGTGACAATCGAGCGCCAGTGCGTGTTCATGGTCATGGTCGTAGGTCCTCCATCCAGGTGACGATATCTGCACAGCGAGATT
>CAWUUZ010000039.1:0-3577 GCA_963925745.1 uncultured Pseudomonadales bacterium | reverse complement strand
AGCGCGGCAATGAATGCGCGCAAAAAGGGTCAGTCAGTGGCCGTGGTAGATTCTCGAATGGCTGTTGGTGGTGGTTGTACGCATGAGGGGACCATCCCTTCCAAGGCCTTGAGGCACTCTGTTCATCAGGTAATGCGTTTTAACCGAAACCCCCTGTTCCGTCATATATCAGAGCAAAAAATGCTCTCCTATGCCCAGGTGCGCGAATCTGCCCAGGCGGTAATTGAAAAGCAAGTAGCGATGCGGTCGCGTTTTTATAGCCGCAACCTGACAAACCTCTTTCACGGTGACGCCAGCTTTATAGATGACCACCGGTTACAGGTGACGTTGGCCAATGGCATGACCGACGAGATCACAGCAGACTACTTTATCATCGCCACTGGTTCTAGACCCTATCGCCCACCTGAAATTGATTTTAACCATTCTCGCGTATTTGACAGCGATACCATTTTGGCGCAAACCGAAACACCGCGGCGTATCATCATCTTTGGTGCGGGTGTCATAGGCTGTGAATACGCATCCATATTTAACGGATTAGGCTGCAAGGTTGACCTGGTAAACCCGGGTGACCGTTTGTTGGCCTTTATGGATGACGAAATATCGGATGCCCTGAGTTACCACATGCGCAGTCATGGTGTGCTTATTCGGCACAACGAGTCCTTTGAGTCTCTGGTTGCAGAGGATGACAAGGTCACCCTACACCTCCAAAGTGGCAAGGTGTTGAAGGCCGATGCGTTTCTGTGGGCCAATGGCCGAAGCGGAAACACCCGCAATATGAATTTGGAAAAAATCGGCATCAAGCCCAATGCCCGTGGGCAAATAGAGGTTGATAAGACCTACCACACCTCGGTGCCTCATATCTTTGCCATCGGTGATGTCATTGGATGGCCAAGCTTGGCAAGTGCCGCCTACGACCAGGGCAGAGCTGCTACCAATGCCATTTTGGATCAAACCCGCGTACATGATTTTGAAACTGCACCCGTGGGTATCTACACCATTCCTGAAATCAGTTCTGTCGGTAAAACAGAAAGTGAATTGACCGCACTCAAGGTGCCCTATGAAGTCGGTAAGGCCTATTTTAAGGACACAGCACGCGCGCAAATTACCGGCGAAGATGTTGGGGTATTAAAAATTCTCTTTCACCGCGAAACCTTGGCCCTGTTGGGTATCCACTGTTTTGGTGATCAGGCAGCCGAAATTCTTCACATTGGCCAGGCAATCATGGCACAAAAAGGTGCAGGGAATACCCTAGAGTATTTTATCAGCCATACCTTTAATTACCCGACCATGGCAGAGGCCTATCGCGTAGCCGCCTTGAATGGGCTGAACCGCCTATGATGCTCGATATCGTGCCAGTCAGTCTTTTTCAGCAAAACTGTACCATTCTGTGGTGCGAAAACACCAAGCTGGCAGCCATTATCGATCCCGGTGACGAGGTGGACAAGCTCATGGCTGTGATAGAAAGCAGGGGACTGACGCTCGATAAAATATTGCTGACCCATGGTCACCTAGACCATGCAGGTGCAGCCGCTGAGATACGGCGTAGAACCGGCGTTAAAATTTTTGGTCCACACCGTGCTGATGCCTTTTGGCTAGACCAGTTGTCAGAGCAAGCCACAATGATGGGCTTTGAATCAGGCGAAAATACCACCCCTGACCAGTGGTTTGAGCACGGAGACCAGGTCGGTGTTGGAGAAATAGCGCTGTTGGTTCTCCATACGCCAGGACACACACCAGGCCATGTGGTTTATTTCGATGACCAATCCCAATCAGCATGGGTGGGTGATGTGTTGTTTTCAGGCAGTGTCGGGCGAACGGATTTTCCCATGAGTGACACGGCCGCCTTGTTGCATTCCGTGCGAGAAGTGCTTTTCCCCTTGGGTGATAACGTGCGCTTCTATCCAGGCCATGGTCCAACCTCGACCTTTGGGCAGGAACGCAAAACAAACCCCTATGTAGCTGATCATACAGTCTAGATTGCTACCCCAGGACCATCCTCAGGGTTTGGCTGTACGTCCTGCACGATACCGGTATACCCTCAAACTGGGCAGAAAGGCCTGATCCTCTAATACATTGTCGCTTCTGCGCCTACGGGTTCGTGCTGTGGGTTTTTCGCCCTGAGGTGGCACGATCACGGGCATCACTGCACCTTCGGGAATAAACAGGGGCATAGCAATATTTTGAGCCTGTCTGCGACCGTTTTCGTAGGTCACATTGAGCCGCATGATCGGTGCAAGTTCTTGAACAATCGCCAAGGGTTCTGCATCCGGCAACGTTGACAATGCCTGTAACTGTATTTCAATGTGCGGGCGACCTTGATCCATTGCCTGCAGTCGGATCCATGCCTGTTTTTTGGTAATTCTTTTGATACTGCGACCACTGCCATACCAGTGGTAGGCCAATTTTTGGGGTACGTCAGACAATACCGGGATTAAACGGGTCAGCTGTTTGATATGCAATCGCGCCAGGTGGTGGTGTTCCAGTGCACTACCCAGGGTGGGATGTCTCTGGGCAGCTGTAGTCTGTATCTGTCTCAATGCGGCTGGTTCATGCAGGCGTAGCTGTGCACAGAGTGTGCGAAACTGGCTCTTTAGGCGGTTAACGTTTTGGACCTTCTGCCGATAGGCCTGTGAGGCCTGTACAACCGCAAAATAGGTGTTTGTTATCCGGCCATCCCGATTGTCTCGGTACCAGTAATCGGTGAATGCGGTCGATAAAAGGGTATCGGGCGCGTCTTCTGGAAACCAGACTGCCGATGTGTGCTTGGGAAGTTGAACAACAAGGTCATCAATAGCAACGGCCAATTGGTCAAAGCACCGGTTTATTGCAGACCTGACGTTTTCTGTATCCATAGTGTATTGGCCTAACCCGATCGCATGATTCCAAGGAATGCTGTGGTTGGGCGAACATCAGGCAAGGTGAAGCGTAAACCACCTTGCCACATCCGATATCCTTAGCCCTTTGTATCTTCGGCCAATATGCGTACTTCGCGTTGGGGGTAGGGGATCTCTATGCCCTCAGCTTTAAAGGCATCCCAAATGCTGAGTAGCAGATCACCACCGACACGGTTTTTGCCATCGTCGATCGCTTCAATCCAATATTCCACCAAAATATCGATGCCAGAGTCACCAAATCCACAGATTTCAGCGTCAGGTTGTTCTTCAAATGGATAGTCTGGACCACTGAGCACCATGGGATGGTCAGCCGCAATTTTCCGCAGCAATGCAAACATCCTGTGCAGGTCAGTTTGGTAGCTTACTTGAAAGTTTAGACTATACCGCTGTTTGACGTTTTTGTGGGTCCAGTTGACAAAGCGGGTGGTGATGAATTTTTCATTAGGAACCATGATGTCTTTGCCATCGTAGGTTTCCAAGGTAGTAGAGCGCATGTTGAGCTCACGTATCGTACCCTGTGCGCCATCGTCTAATTCAACATAGTCTCCAATCGTCAATGACCGATCTAACAGTATGATAATGCCTGAGATGAAATTCGAAGCAATGGATTGCAAGCCAAAACCAATGCCCACACCAAGGGCACCGCCAAATACCGCAAGGGTAGTAAAATTGATGCCCATAAC
>CAWUUZ010000038.1:0-5439 GCA_963925745.1 uncultured Pseudomonadales bacterium | reverse complement strand
GGTGCAATGAACGAGACCAATTGGGAAAATGAACTCAAGGCAATTTACGATGAACTCTAAAAATCTGATTTATCTTATCCTGTCATTTTTAATAGTGGCGACCTTCAGTCAGGCCGCAGTCATAGATGAAGAATTCATCTGGAATGCCCCTGGACTAGACCTTCGCTATGAAAAGCTATCCTATGAGTTGCGCTGTCCTAAGTGTCAAAACCAGAACGTAGCGGACTCGGCTGCGCCTATTGCGAATGATATTCGTAAAAAAGTCGCTGAAATGTTGAATGAAGGTTACACAGACAAAGAGATTATCGACTTTATGGTCGCGCGTTACACTGAGTTTGTGACCTATCGCACGCGCATAAATTGGCGAACGATATGGTTATACGCAGCGCCGGCCGCACTCTTTGGTATTGGTGTGCTGGGGTTGGTTTTCAGAACCCGACGCGCGCGTCCCCAAGTTCAGCTGACAGAAGCGCAACAGGCAAAGCTCGCCACGCTTCTTAAACCCAAGAAAAAATAACGGAACCTCGCCATGTTTTATACCTATGCTGTAATCCTCTCGTTGTTCGCATTGGCGTTTGTTGTTTATCCGCTGTTTCTCAAAAAACCAGAGCATCGGGTTGTAGACCGTCAGGCTGAAAATCTAAAGGCCTACAAACAACAAATTAATGAACTGACCCAAGCATACAATGCCGGTGAGTTTGATGATGCCGAACGTGATTCCATGGAGCAGGAGTTGAAATTAAGGCTGCTTGAAGATGCGGACCGCATTTCAAATCCAAAACCGTTAGAAACCAAAAAGCCCTATTTTTTACTGGTGGCGCTGTTGGTTGTCGGTATTGTCGGTTCCTTTGCTTTTTATCAGTCACAGGGCAACGTGCGTGATATCGAGTTACAGATGGCCTATGAGGAAGCAGCCAAGGCAAGTGTGAATGATCCCGAAGCCCAGATACGGTATCTCGAGATGTTGTCCGAGAAGCTCAAGGACACACCCGACGATATCGAAGGATTTTGGACCCTGGGTAGTGATTACATGAATGCAGGTATGCCATCTGAAGCGGCGACAGCCTATGCCAAAGCCTTGGCAGGTTTGGAGCGTTTACCTGAATCCTATGCAGAAGACCGTGCAGCCTTGTTGACCTATGTGGTTCAGGCGCGTTTCTTTGCCAACGACCGCACACTAACGGCGAAAGACAACGAATATTTGACCGAAGCCTTACAGCTAGATCCCTTGAACAGCCTCGCAGTGGGTATCAGCGGTATCGCAGCCTATGAAGCTGGTGACTATGGCACAGCCATCATTCAATGGCGCCGTTTGGCGGATATCTCTCCGTCAGATGCAGCCTCTGTTCAGTCGGCAATTGCTGCCGCCGAGCAAAAAATGATTGAAGCCGGTATGCCAATACCTGAGCAAGCAGCGCCTACGGCGGTATCAGGCCCAGCAATCATTGTGACCCTGGATCTGTCACCTGAGTTGCAACTGCAAGCGGTAAAAGCCAAGGCATTGTTTGTGCTGGCACGAATTGCGGGCGGTGCACCGATGCCAGTCGCGGTGCGTAACCTTCAAAGCTTTACCTTCCCCATAACCGTTGTGTTGGATGCGTCTGCAGCAATGGGACCTATGGCGGGTATACAGGCAGGTAGCACGGTTGAAGTGGTAGCGCGGCTATCGATGGCTGGTTCTGCAGCTGGAGCGCCTGGAGACTTAGAAATCGTGTCTCAGCCTATCAAGGTTGGTGATGACCAACAGCGTATTTCACTGACGATCAACAAGGTCGTTCAATAACCAGTTAGCTGCGTCCTTGGGTCGCAGCTGCAGGGCAATCGAACGGCAGTTGCATGGTCGTTACAAGAAACGGTAGACCTCGGTCTGCCGTTTTTTTTGCCTGCTAAAAATCGCTGCTGATTCAGTTTTGTGTAAATGGTGTCCATTTGGGCGTGCTTATCCTAGGCGGTTTCAAATGCCGCTTGACATTCCAGTTACTGGAAGGTTTATGATGTACCCACGAATTCAAATGAGGGTGCTCTCATGACCACCAACGATCAGCATTGGGTCATACCCGTAACGGGAATGACCTGCGCAAGCTGCGTTAACCGTTTAGAGCGTGGCATGAAAAAACAGGCAGCGGTACAGCAGGTATCGGTGAATCTCGCCTTGGAAACCCTCGACATAATGGTGGACAACAACACCAGTGCAGATGACGTTCGTGGCTGGGTACAGGGTGTCGGTTTTGAGATGGTTGAGCACGTTGAGGTCATGACACTAGACAATGTGACTTGCGCGAGCTGTGTGGCTAAAATTGAGCGACAACTCTTGCGTGTGCCAGGTGTTACCGGTGCCGCTGTCAATCTGGCCACCACCCAGCTACAGGTGAAGTGGCTCGAGGGCATTGTCACCAGCGCCCATATTCGACAGGTGCTCAAGACACTGAATTACCCCGTGCAGGCAACGACCGAAGCACCTACCGATGCCAGTGACCAGATGGCCGTTAGAAAGGCTTTGATCCCCGTTTTGGTCGGCTTTGCGCTGTCATTGCCCATGGTAATTGCCATGGTGGGGAACCTTTTGGGCTTTGGCTGGAACCTCTCACCGATGGTGCAGTTTGCACTAACAACCCCCATCCAATTTTGGCTTGGCTACCGCTTTTATCGGGGCGCCTATGCTGCCCTGAGCCATGGTTCTGCCAATATGGATGTGCTGGTCGCCATGGGTACTACAGCTGCCTACGTCTATAGCCTTTATCTCTGGCAGATTGCTGGGGAACCCCACCTCTATTTTGAAGCCTCTGCCGTTGTTATCACCTTGGTCCTGTTGGGCAAATGGCTGGAAAACCGTGCAAAGGCAATGACCAGTGAATCCATTCGCAGTTTGATGCGATTGCAACCTTCCCAAGCCCAGGTTTGGCGGGGAACCGCTTTGGTGCCTACCGATGTTGATGCACTGACGATAGGCGACGAGATTCAGATTCAGCCGGGCGAAACAGTTCCCGGTGATGGCGTGATTCTCTCGGGCGAAACAGACCTTGATGAGGCGATGCTCACCGGTGAAAGTGCGGCAGTCCATAAATCAAAAGGGCATGTCGTGCTCGCAGGCACACAGAATATTGATGGCAGTATACGGGTCAGGATTCACCGCTCACCGGCAGAATTTAGACTCAAACAAATTGTTTCCATGGTAGAAAATGCCCAGTTAAAGAAGGCGCCTGTACAGCATTTGGTTGACCAGATTTCGGCAATCTTTGTACCCGTTGTCATTGGCATTTCATTGCTCACGCTTGGCGTACAGTGGTGGTTTTCAGGCTTTGATCATGCGTTGATGGCTGCGATTTCGGTCTTGGTTATCGCCTGTCCCTGTGCCCTTGGTTTGGCTACCCCTACAGCGATAATCGCTGCCAGTGGTGTGGGTGCGCGACGGGGCATTCTGATTCGAGACATCGAACAGATGGAACGGCTGGCACAGGCGACTACCTTGGTATTTGATAAAACAGGCACCCTGACCACGGGTAATCCCAAGGTGGTGCAGGCAGACTACTGGTCAGAGTCTGTTGATACGATACACAACCACATCAAGGCGATACAGATGCGCAGCCAGCATCCTCTGGCCAAGGCAGTGGTGGTATGGCTCGACAGCAGCGAAGCCGCCGCTCAGGTAGACCAATTTGCCAATATCACTGGCAAGGGCGTTCAGGCGACCATTGGTGCGTTGCACTATGTCATGGGCAATGCGCAGCTGATGGAAGACAGAGGTATTGCTTTGCCAGAACGGTTGCCCGAACAGGACAGTGGTGCGGGCAGTACCGTCTGGGTGGCCCAAGACGGTATCGTGGTTGCACGGTTGGTGTTGGTCGATACCATCAGACCCGAAGCACAGTCCCTGATAGCTTGGCTGCAATCTCAAAAGTTTTCACTCTGGATGTTATCGGGTGACCAACAGCGTACCGCAGACCGTATTGGTGCAGATTTGGGTATTACCCAGGTAGTCGGAAATCTCTTGCCCGACCACAAGTTGCAAGCCATTGAACAGTTAAAGAAAAAACACCGCGGTGTAGTGATGGTCGGTGACGGTATCAACGACGCACCTGCATTGGCGGGAGCCGATGTGAGTATCGCCATGGGCAGTGGCACCGATGTCGCCATGAATACGGCAGGCATAACGCTGATGAGACCGTCGCTGGTGTTGGTGGCAGAAGCCTATCAACTCAGCCGACAAACGGTACGCAAGATTCGTCAAAATCTGTTCTGGGCCTTTATATACAATGTCATAGGTATCCCCTTAGCCGCCTTGGGTCTGCTGAGCCCTATTATTGCAGGGGCAGCCATGGCTTTTTCCAGTGTCAGCGTCGTGACCAGTTCCTTGATGCTGCTGAAATGGAAGCCTGATATGCGTTTCGTAAAGGAGGTGTCTGATGAAAATCAGTGAAGCATCCACCCAGTCGGGTTTAACAACCAAAACCATTCGCTATTATGAATCCATTGGTTTATTTAAGAGCGCCAGAAGCGACAACGGTTACCGCGACTATGCGCCTGCGACGGTGCGGCAAATGCATTTTTTACAGCGTTCACGTCAACTGGGTTTTAGTTTGGATGAATGCCGCGATCTCTTGGCGCTCTTTCAAAACCCCAGTCGGGCAAGTAAGTCGGTCAAACAGGTAGCGAGTTTACGTTTGGCCTATATCGATGAACAGATTGCCCATTTTGAACACATGAAAATCACCCTGTCAGGGCTGATTAAACACTGCCCTGATAACGATGATGCTGACTGTGCGATCTTGGATGCGCTGTCAGACGTCGAATCCCAGCTGTCATAACAGGAGAAATACCATGAGTGGAACCATAGAATTGTTGGTTGAAGGCGCAGGTTGCCAAGGATGCGTTACAGCTATTGAGGGTGCTTTGCGGGCGACCGATGGCGTTGTTGAAGCACACTTTGATCTCGAGTCAAAGACGGCTGCTGTGGTGACAGACCGTTCGGTGGCAGATCTCATCGCAGCGATCGATACAGCAGGCTATGACGCGGTATTAAAAGTTTAAATACCGGCCGATATAGGGGCAGCCAAACAGCTTTTATGGTTAGGGCTGCCTTTTTCACCTCCCAATGCGGTATATCCGCTATCTGACTGCTCCCGTCCTCAGAAATTCAGTACCATGTTAGCTGTTTCTAAAGCCTGTTAAGTTGGTTACAATTCAGCAACGTTTTGGATGTCACACACACTGTACATTTCTTTGGAAAAGATTTTGCATGCGATTGAAAAGTATTAAATTGGCCGGTTTCAAATCTTTTGTGGATGCCACAACGATTCCCTTTCCGACTAATATGACGGCGATTGTGGGACCCAATGGCTGTGGAAAATCCAATACGATTGATGCTATCCGATGGGTGATGGGCGAGTCTTCTGCCAAGCACCTGCGCGGCGAGTCTATGACAGATGTCATTTTTAATGG
>CAWUUZ010000037.1:0-2697 GCA_963925745.1 uncultured Pseudomonadales bacterium | reverse complement strand
CTAACAAGAGCTCTGCCAGGGGCGTGACGTGCTCTGCTCTCGGTTCCAGCACCAGCTCACGGATTTCTTCTGCCAGTGGCGTACCACCCGGCTCTCGGGTCACTACAAACCCGACTCCTGCCTTTGTAAGATAATCGGTTAAGTACCGTAAATTCGTACTCTTGCCAACGCCTTCGACCCCTTCAAGGGTAATAAATTTACCGCGTTTCATCAGTGACTGGACTCTCGGGGTTAGATTGATAATCGGAGCGGCGACCAAATCGTTGGTAATGGGAAACCGCCTGATTGTGTTCAGCCAGGGTGGTTGAAAACTGGTGACTACCATCTCCCTTGGCCACAAAGAACAGGGTGGTGCCTTCTGATGGATGCAGTGCCGCCTGTATAGCCGCCGCTCCCGGATTCGCAATTGGTGTCTGCGGCAGCCCTTTCATGCCATAGGTGTTATAGCCATTAACCATCTGCAAATGACTGGCCTTCAGGTTACCGTTAAAGGCATCACCCAAGCCATAGATAGTTGTTGGGTCAGACTGTAAACGCATCCCCTGCTGCAAGCGTCGTACAAAAACACCCGCAATATCGGGCCGTTCAGACGCAGTGCCGGTTTCTTTTTCGATGATGGAAGCCAGGATCAAGGCCTCATAGGGCGTGTTCAGAGGTAGGTCTTTGGCGCGACCTGCCCATGCAGCCTCTAGGGTGGCTTTTTGTTGTTGGTAGGCCTGCTTCAGAATATCAAGATCGGATTGTCCCGCGGTAAAGCTGTATGTTTCTGGGGCAAATAGACCTTCAACATGGGTTTCCGTCGCACCCAAGGCTGCTAACAGCTGTTCTGGTGTCCAATTATTAATAACGACCCGCAGCTTTGGCTGTGCCTTTAGAAGTTCGATATAGTTTTGTGTGGTCAGTCCCTCTACCAGGGTGACCCGATACTGAATAACCGCATCGCTGTTTAAAAGCTTTAAAATAGCAACCACGCTGCTGTTTTCAGGAACCTCAAACTCACCTGCGCGAATGGTCTCCAAACCAGCGGCTCTGGCATACCATCTGGCCACAACGGCATTTTTAAGAATGCCCTGCTGTTCCAGTTTTCTCAATACGGGGTAGAGGTTACTTCCTGGTGCTATGGTGACTATGTGATCAAACTCTGCGGTGATGGGTTTGAGCAAGACATCGTAAACATACATTCCGGTAACAGTAAGAGAGGTCACAAAAACAAATAATAAAACATAAAAATACCGCCACTTCACAACACAAATTCCTCTTTCAATAACAGCTCCAAGCGATCCAACCCCTGACAGGGCAAGGGATAGTTCACAGTCTGGTCTGTGGTGACGACCTGCGCCACCCGCCGTATCAACATAACGGCATTGGTTAAAAACACCGCATCAGCGGTACGTATATCGGCCAGTGTTAGAGTAGCCTCATCAACGCGGTCAAAACAAGTCGCAGCGCGATCCAATACGAGCTGACGTGCAACGCCCTTGACCCCTGAGGTTGATAATTCGGGTGTTAACAAGCGGTTGTTCGATACCACAAACACATTGGCACTGGTTGCTTCAACCACAGTACCCGCCGCAAACCGAAGTCCATCATCCCAACCCTGATTCTGGCATTCTGCAGCCGCTAGAACGGAATCTAAGCGATTTAGATGCTTATGACCAGCTAAGGCTGCGTTGACTGAAACCGGTGTAACACAGCAACCCAGACGCACTGGCGGCAAATCCCATCCATAGGGTGTTTTCTCGGCAGGATAGAACTCAATTACCACATCGGGAGACGCACCCGGCAGAAAACCATAGCCCCGCTCCTGGTGCTGCCGTAACAGTGACACCTTTAGGATGCCATGCGCTTCTGGCAAGGCTTGAATGCGATCACGCACCTGTTGCGGTAACGTCGCAGCAAGGTTGTCGTCTGCAAAACCGAGGGTGTGGGCGCTAGAAATAAGACGTGCAAGGTGTCGCGCAAACAAAGGCGCTTGGCGGTTGTGGATCCGAATGGTTTCAAACAGACCATCGCCATAGGCAAGTCCGCGATGCGGCAACATGAGGTGGTCTTGTGGACTGCCATTCATCCAGATTGTCACCATCGACGTCCCGCCTCCTTTTTGAACAGGTTGTTGAACAGGTTTTCGAACAGATTGCTGACTCAGTTTCAGCCAGCCAATGGTCACCAAAGACTTGATGCTATCAGGGTGTCACCCGAAAGATGACACCCTATTTTGCGACCCAGTCGAAGACTAGACCTTACTAAAGACCAGACTGCCGTTGGTGCCGCCAAAACCGAAGGAATTGGACAGCGTGTGCTCGATCTTCATGCCGCGTGTTTCATTCGCAACATAATCAAGATCGCACCCTTCATCTGGGTTGTCTAGATTGATGGTGGGTGGTGCCACTTGGTCACGAATGGCCAGAATCGAAAAGATCGCTTCCACTGCACCAGCAGCGCCGAGTAGATGGCCTATCATTGATTTGGTGGAACTCATCACGACGCGATCAGCATGGGGACCATAGAGCAATTTCGCTGCATGGGACTCCGCCTTATCACCGGCATAGGTTGAGGTTCCATGGGCATTGATATAATCAATGTTTTCAGGATTCAAACCTGCATCACGCACGGCATTGCTCATTGAAAGGCGCGCTCCGCGGCCATCTTCTGGTGGCGAGGTCATGTGAAAGGCATCACCACTCATACCAAAGCCTG
>CAWUUZ010000036.1:0-6577 GCA_963925745.1 uncultured Pseudomonadales bacterium | reverse complement strand
GCAAAGAAAGCCCTAAATTCGGCTGGTCTTGCTGCCAATGCCAAGAATACATTGGGAATAAAGCCTGATTTTTCCTGAATCGTTAGAATACTGTCGCGGATGTCACCTGGAAGATCCTTCAATTCAGGTACCGGCAACAGTTCCATTATGGCTGTGTCTGACATGTCTTGAACCCTTGGTCATAGTTGTTTTTGGTTGTCTCTGAGCATAACAGGGAAAGGAAAAGAAAGGCAGAAGAAGACAGATGGGGACAGATGGGGACAGATGGGGACAGATGGGGACAGTAAGGTCAAAAGAGTAAAAGCAGATACTAGATGCTAGATGCTAAAAAAGGCTAGAAAGGCAGAAAGGGCAGAAAGGGGCAGAAAAGGCAGAAAGGGGCAGAGAAAGGCAGAAAGGGGCAGAGAAAGGCAGAATAGGCAGTAAAGGCAGTAAAGAGCAGATGCGAGCAAGGTCAAAAGATAAAAAAAGCGGTTTGAATGAATGGGTAATGGCCTGAATAAAATTCAGACCATTACCACTTATTTTACTTTAAGAAGTCAGTGTAACTATCTGAAAAATCTAGATTTATTTTCTGGCTAAAGTTGGTCAGCGACAGGCTTTCTTTGGTGATGGTGACGTCTTTCTCTGTCATGACTTCTTCGCCAAATTTGTAGATCACTTCCATACCGCTTTCGATCGACTTGGTGTCATAGGCATTTGCTGCTGCCATCACATCTTCGTTTCGGTCGCGCCAGCTGTGCATGGCCGTTTTGCCATGGCGCTGCTCTAGCATGTCTTGGGTCTGCTTTGGTGACAGCACCAAGGCTGAGGCGTTATTGCCGCCAAATCCCTTTGAGTTGATTAGGGTACCCAGCATTTCTTCGCCTTTTTCACCGGCATGTTTGTGGTCCATGATGATGTCGAGGTTGCTGCGTTCAACATCGTCGGCGATGTGGTCAATGGTTTTGATACCCGGTATCAAGCCGTATTCCCACACACCCAGGGCTGGTATTAGCTGGTCTGCTGCTGCAGGACCCAGTGAATGACCCAAGTAGGATTTCATACCGGTAACGGTCCAGTCATTGATGCCAAATGTTTTGGCGATGGTGTTAAGGATATGTGACTCGGTGACGCGGTTTTGCGGTGTGCCTGTACCATGCGCCTGTACAAAGGTGCGCTTAACACCTTCGTCGCCCAGAATATGACGGGCTAGACCCGTTGCCTTGGCTAGGGTGATGTAGTTACCAACACCTGGACCCGCAATGGATTTCTTGTTGGCGTCTGCATTTACAAAGACATCAGCCACAGAACCCAGGATGTTGGCACCCAGCTCTACAGCCAGTTCATCATCCATTACGATCAGAAACTGTGCGGATTCAGACATGGTAAAGCCGGCATTGCTCGAGAACGGGCGGCATGCACGGCGGTTATCGACCTGATCGACACCGTCAAGGATGCAGAGGTTCTTGTCTGTTGCCAGCGCGCCCATGATGGACAAACCTTCCATTATTTCAGGGACAACCGGTGCTTCGGTGCTGCCGATCAGGGCGACACGTGCGCGGCCATCTTGAATGTCGTTGACACCCTGACGTAGGTTGTAGAGGTAAGTCGCACAGGCGCCAACGTTGGTGCCGGTGTTACCCACGCTATTCAGGATGTAACTGTTGATAAAGTCAGCAGACATCTCAGGCAGTGACAGGGGCATCATCTTGGAGCTGATACGGCCACCATTTAACGGATTTTGGTACAGCCCACCAGCGCCAAACTCGTCAGCTTGAAAAACGGCTGTGCCTGAATAGACGGAGACCTGATCGGGATTGATATGCTGCAAAACGGTATCCCAAGCCATACCCATGCTGTGCAAGGCATCAGAGGCACCAAATACGGTCATGGCGAGGCCACGTGGGTGGAACTTGGAGTGGTAAAAGGCGCCAGGATCAAAGCCTGTAGGCAGCTGACCGGCACTGGATACGTCCATGGGGTAGGTACTCGGCACCAGAATGTTCATGGAGGGGCTTGTTTTGATGCGCACGTCGCCATCGGCTTCACCGACAATCTGCCAATCGGCGGGCAGGGTGTGGGGCAGGTGGCGTTTTTTAACGGTAAAATCAAAGCCTTCGTCGTTACGCAATTCTGCAGAACGCTGGTAATACACAGCGGATGGATCAAAGTGCTGTGATTCAACGCGGCGAATCAGGGTGCCGTCTTTGATTTGCTGAATCAGGGCAGGGGTGAGTTCCTGCGATGACAGGTTCATCAAACGGGCAAGGTCGCGCCACGTGGATAACATGGTCTGGTCATCGAGGCCATCATGTACCATACGCTTATAGCCGTGGTGAAATGATGACCTTCCGGCGGCGTTGATTCCACCCATAGAGACGATGACGGGTAACTTGCGCATGTAACAGCTCCTAAAGCCAATAATTTTGATGTCGGCAGTTTAGTTGAGGTGAAACCTTTTTACACTGGACAATTCCGCCATATACACCGACAATTACGCCATGTATCAGATTTGTTTCCCCCTATTTGACCGAATGTTGCTCACCGGTATCAGTGGCCCTGCAGAAATGTGGCAGGCCGCAGAAAAGCTGGTGCGTAGCCGTAAATCGGATGCTGCCACTGTGACGGTTTCCACCGTGTCTGATGCGGTTGGGCCCGTAACGACCGTGGGTGGCTTGCGGCTCTATGCCGACCGAGACTACAGCGATGGCACGGTATACGACCTGATTGTGCTGGCGCCCATGTGGGGCAACCCCCGATATAGCGTGCGCCAAAATGAGCAGTTGCGGTTCTGGCTGATGGAACAACACCAGAAAGGTGCCAAGATCATTGCGACCGGCACCAGTGTTTGTTTTTTGGCAGAGCAGGGCATGTTAGATGGTTTGGATGCCACCACCCATTGGTACTATTTTGACCATTTTAGGCGCTTTTACCCGCAAGTTAACCTCAATACCCACCAATTTTTGACCTATGCCGATGGTCTTTACTGTGCCGGAAGCATCAATGCCCTGTCTGATTTGGTGCTGTATTTGATTCGCGAACGCTATGGCGACGACATTTCACGCGTGGTTGAACAGCATTTTTCCCATGAAATTAACCGCACCTTTGAAAAACCCTATTTCACCAAGGGCAGCCAACAACACCATGATGAAGACATCATTGATGCCCAAGAATGGGCGCTAAAGCACTGGCGTGACAAATTTACCCAATCTCAGTGGAGTGCGGCGGTTGGCATGGCAGAACGGACCTTTGGCAGGCGTTTTAAGCAGGTAACGGGTTTAACACCGTTGGCTTGGTTGCGACAAATTCGGTTGGACAAGGCGCGTGAGCTGTTGCGGTCTACCAATCTGCCTGTGGCAGAAATCAGTGAGTCGGTGGGATTCCACGATACCGGCTACTTTGCGCGGCTGTTTGACCAGTTTGCAGGGATGTCACCCCAGAAATACCGGGTGATGGTGCGGGACAAGTTGTTTGCAGCCCAGGCAGAGGAATAACCTGGGCGCTTGGTAAAGATCTGTTACGAATCGCCTTTGGCAGCATTCTGAGCTGCTAGGTCTGCTGCTTCCTGAGCGGCTTTCTGAGCCTTAAAGGCTTTCTTGGTACCACGACCAAAACCCACAATGATATAGAGCGTGATACAGGTAACGATAAGCTGTAATGCGCCTAGCCACAGGGTTTCTCCCAACATATTCCAAAACGCCAGCAGTGCGTAAAACACCATGGAAAAGCTCAGATACTGTACGATTTTGACGTCGTTGTCCTTGATCAGAATGACAAAGGGCCAGAGCGGAGCCGTTTTAACCAGCATGACCACAATACCCACGATGACCCAAGCCGCTGTTAGACCTTCTTCAGGAACCGCCACAGGCAGCCAGTGGTCTAACCAGAACAGGAGCGTGGTTAGGAGGGTAAGTGCCTTGAGCCGTTGGTAAATATTCATGGGTTTCCTTGCAGTTTGATGGCCAGAGACGCAATGCGTTGCCCGAGCGCCAGTGCTAAACGGTGTTCTTCACGCGACAGGTCGGTATCGGCCTGTTGGTCTTGATTGACTGCACCAGCCAAATGGGTTGCACCATAGGGCGATGCTGACGACGTGCGGCTGTGAAGGTCTTTTTCGGTAAAGGGTATGCCTGCTATGACCATGCCATGGTGCAGCAATGGCAACATCATGGACAGCAAGGTGCTTTCTTGCCCACCGTGAAGTGTGGATGTGGATGAGAAAACCGCTGCCGGTTTGTCTACCAGGGTGCCATTCAACCACAGTGTGCTGGTTTGGTCCCAGAAATACCTTAAGGGTGCTGCCATGTTGCCATAGCGGGTCGGACTTCCCAGTATCAGCCCAGAGCAGCCCGCTAGATCGTCTAAACTGCAGTAGAGTGCACCAGAATCGGGAATGTCGGATTCTGTCGCTTCGGTGACAGGTGATACAGCAGGGACGGTACGCAAACGCGCGTCCATACCCGATTGTTCAATGCCCAGTGCTACCGACTGGGCCAACTGCTCTGTGCCACCGTGCCGTGAATAGTAGAGCACCAATACATAGGGATCGCTCATGCGTAGAGTTCCAAAACCTGTTCAGGTGGTCGGCCAATGCGGGCGTGTTCCTGATAAACAGCAATGGGGCGCTCTATCAGCTTCGGGTGCTGGCACATGGCTTGAATGATGTCAGCCTCTGCCAGGGCAGGGTTGGCCAGATTCAGTTCCTTGTAGGCGTCTTCACCCGTTCGCAGCAATGCTCTGGCAGTGAGACCCAACTGTGCGATAAGGGCTGTCACCTCAGCGCTGGTAGGGCTTTGGTCCAAATACAGGCGAATCTCAGGGTGAATGCCCTGTTCTTGAAGCAGCGCCAAGGTGGCTCTGGATTTTGAACACCGTGGGTTGTGCCACAGTGTGGTGGTGTCTTGGGTTGTTATCATGTCATTACCTGTTAACGGCATCGAGAATGCATCAGGCGCACATGATACCAGTTGTTGACCTGACCGAAACCTCTTTCTGGGGTCATTTTGGGTCGCAATCTGGGTGATTCTTGCCATTATTTTGCCTTGATGGTGCCGAATCTGGCCACTGTAAATATTAGGCTACTGTGCTGCTCAGGGCCTTCATTTCTCTTGGATTGGCAGTATTTGCGGAAAGATTGCAGGACAGCAGTAGGCAACAATTTTGAGTGCGAAGTTGCGTTTGTTTGCTAAGTCTCGAATACAATGTCATTAAATAACAACAGGAACCACTGCGTCATGAATGAGCCCAAAGTAAATTCCTTGACCGTACATGCGCTCGAATTTTTAGCGTCGGATGCGCTTAGCATTCCCATGTACCAAGTCCTCAAACAAGACGGTACGCTGTATAAGGGCGCCACCAAGCCCACCATGGATAAAGACACTGCCCGTCGCATCTATGACAACATGGTTTATATCCGTGTGTTAGACGAGCGCATGATTGCAGCACAGCGTCAGGGTCGTATTAGTTTCTATATGACCTGTATCGGTGAAGAAGCGGCGATCATCGCCTCTGCAGTCGCCATTGAAGACGAGGATATGGTGTTTGCACAGTACCGTGAACAGGGTGCCTTACGGGTACGCGGTTTTACCACTGAACAGTTCATGAACCAAAACTTCTCTAATGCCGAAGACCTTGGAAAGGGTCGTCAGATGCCGATTCACTACGGCAGCCATGCCCTGAATTACATGACGATCAGCTCTCCTTTGGCAACCCAGATTCCCCAAGCCACAGGCTATGCCTATGCGCAGAAAATCCGAAAGACCGGTCAGATCACCATCTGTTACTTTGGTGAAGGCGCAGCGTCAGAGGGTGATTTCCACGCAGGTATGAACATGGCAGCGGTGCATGGTGCCCCGGTGATCTTTTTCTGCCGTAACAATGGCTATGCGATCTCTACACCTTCTGACGAACAGTTTAAAGGCGATGGCATTGCCTCGCGTGGTGTGGGCTACGGCATGAGAACCATTCGTGTCGATGGCAACGATACCCTGGCTGTCTACCATGCGACCGTTGAAGCGCGTCGTTATGCACTGGAACACAACAAACCGGTGTTGATTGAAGCCATGACCTACCGCTTGGGCGCGCACTCAACCAGTGACGACCCAACAGGATACCGCTCTAAAGAAGAAGAGGCTGTATGGGCGAAGCAAGACCCCGTATTGCGCTTCAAGCATTGGATGGTGAAAAATGGCTGGTGGTCTGACGAAGAAGAAAAAGCCCTATTTAGCACCTACCGCGACGAGGTTTTGAGCCAGTTGAAAGTGAGCGAAAAAATACCTTCGCCCACCTTAAAAGACATGTTTACCGACGTCTATGACGAGATGCCACAGCATTTGGTTGAACAATATGAAGCCTTGAAGGCACACGTGAAGAAATATCCAGACGTGTATCCCAAGACCTCAGGGAGGCTTGACGCATGAGTAAGATGAATATGTTGCAAGCGGTTAACCATGCCCTGACGACTGCCATGGAACATGACCAATACATGGTCTGCTTTGGTGAGGACGTAGGTCACTTTGGTGGTGTGTTCCGTGCGACCAGTGGCTTACAGGAAAAGTTTGGCAAAGACCGTTGTTTTAATACCCCCTTGGTAGAG
>CAWUUZ010000035.1:0-3764 GCA_963925745.1 uncultured Pseudomonadales bacterium | reverse complement strand
CACTTTGTGACAACCATCGTTGGAAAGGCAGCAAAAAAGTTTTCTACTATCTGAACCCGAAGGGATTGCCTATAATGGGGCCCTGTGTGGGGATAGGGATGTTTGGGGCAGGACATCAAAGCTTGCCATTACTTGGAGCAGTAACAGTGAAACGGATATGGATTTTATTGGGTTTTTTTCTGCTGCCAGTGACGGCGGCTTCCCAGGTGCATGAGGCAACGAACATCGACCCTTTAGAGCCGATGAATCGCATCACCTATAGGATGAACGATGCCCTTGATCGAACACTGATGACCCCTGCAGCAAAGCTGTATATGGCGGTAACGCCCAATGTGGTCGAGCACCATATTACCTTGTTTTTTGCCAACCTCGGTGGATTGACATCCATTGCCAACAGTTTCGCGCAATTCAAAATTGATAAGGGATTTCGCCATATCGGGCGCTTTACCCTGAACTCAACCATCGGGTTGTTTGGATTTTTTGATGTGGCATCAGATATGGGTCTACGGGCGACACCCGAAGACTTTGGTCAAACCTTGGCTGTGTGGGGTGTTCCATCCGGGCCCTACCTGGTACTGCCACTTTTTGGACCTTCCACAGTCCGAGATGCGGGCGGTATGGCCATAGATACCTTTTCCGACCCTGTTACCTACTATCCAGAGGCATCTATACCCAATGTGGCAGTGCGCAGTTTGGATCTGGTGTCTACAAGGGCAGGGCTGTTTAAATATGAATCAATGCTGTCGGGAGACCGCTATCAGATGTTGCGTGACCTCTATCTTCAAAGTCGCATCTATGACATTCAGGAGGGCAATGTCGTAGACACCTTCGCCGATACCGAGACGAACGAAGACAGCGAATTCTTAGATGAATCATTTTGATGGGTTGGCAGGTGTTTATATTGGTTAGACGGGACACAGTTGCGGCGCATTGCTTTTAGACAGAAGCACAGTTGGGTGCCAAAACAGGTGTTACAGCATCGTTGTTATTTTGACGCCCAACAGAAAACGGTTGTTGTCCAGCACCTGAGCTCGCATGACTTCAGCCATGGCTTCAAGGTCATCAAATCCGGCGGTCTGAGAGGGAATCAGAACCAATACCTCAGTGCCTTCGGAAACGTCAAAGTCCGTATCCAAGAGCATGCCAGCAGCAGACAAATCCTTGCAAATACAGGATCGTTTTTGATTGTCACCCGGTAAGGTGATGAAAGCTTCGCTATCGATAGACATCCGAATAAAAATCCTTTTGTCTTCAGCATTTGTAGCATTGTCATTCATAGCGGTTCCTGCACGTCCAAACAGTGTCTGTGACTGTATCCCAAAAAGTCGCGCATGACCAAATCCTATTTTAGACAATAGCATGCAAAGCATTAACGCTTCTCGTATAGTGGACTTCATTGTACTGGGTTTTCCAGTTAGATGCCGATGCAAGCAGGGTCAGGCGTTGTTGGTCATTTTGGGTGAGACTAAAGATGCAGCAAATGAGCGAGACGGTTCTGGTGATTGACGACGAGGACTTTGTTCGGGATACCATTACTGGCTATCTTGAAGACAGTGGTATTGACGTCATTGAGGCTGAAAATGGCAAGCAGGGCGTTGCCCTGTTTGACGAACACCAGCCAGCCCTGGTGCTGTGTGATTTGCGTATGCCTAAAATGGACGGGCTTGAAGTCCTAAACCATGTGATGTCAACACAACCGGATACACCCTTTATTGTGTTGTCTGGCGCAGGCGTTATGAAGGATGTAGTTGAGGCCCTAAGGCTCGGCGCCAGTGATTACCTCTTTAAGCCCCTATCTGATATGGCAGTTCTTGAACATTCCATCCGTAAAAATCTCGAACGTGCACGCCTACGCAGGGATCTTGAGTCCTATCGTCTCGAACTGGAGTCGACCTATGGCCAACTTCAGGCGGATCTGCGCGCAGGCAGGCAAATACAGCAAAAAATGCTTCCCCAGACACCGCTAGACCATGCGGGTTGGACGTTCGAATACTTTATTGCTCCCTCCCACATACTGAGCGGCGACTTTGTCGATTTTTTCCCCCTGTCGGATACTGAGGTATTTTACTATCTCGTTGATGTCAGTGGTCATGGTGTTTCCTCAGCCATCATTACCATGATTATCAAGCAATTTGTTGATACCGCACGCAGGGATTTTGAGCAGCTCTCTGACCGAACCATTTTCCATTTGGATGATTTTGTCGGACGTCTAAACAGGCAACTCATTGCCCAAGACCTGAGCCGACATGCGACAGTATTTGCTGGAATCTTAAACACCAGCACCGATATAATGTCCTACTGCTGTGCGGCACAGTTCCCTCCACCCATTGTGTTTGGTGAAGACTATTGTGAGCCTTTGGCAACTGAAGGTATGGCGGTAGGTTTGTTTGAAGATGCGGTTTATCACATGCATGAAAAAAGCCTCAAGGGCTTGGATGGCTTCTTTTTCTGTACAGATGGTATTTTGGAAATTTTGGATAAACCATCGCTTGCTGAAAAGGAATTGTTGTTAAAAGAAGTCGTTGCGGACGGAAATCACACTATTTCGTCTTTTTCTACCGCAATTGGACTCTCCGCTGTTGAAGGTTTGCCAGATGATATTACAATCCTCACCCTAAATCGTTCTAGGTGACATTATGACAATGGGCCGCATTTTGGTCGCAACCCACCAAGGTACCTGGGTGGTGAAAATGGTGGGTGACGTGAGAATGTCACTCTGTATTACCATTGAGAATTGTTTGCAGAATATGTTTGATGACGCGAATTTTAATGCGGTTCTGGTAGACCTCACTGAAACTGAAGGTATTGACAGTACGTCTTTGGGTCTGTTGGCCAAACTGGCAATTAACACCAAGAAACGCATTCAAAAAGTACCGATCATTATTTCTAATAATGCGGATATCAATCGCATACTTCAGAGTATGGGTTTTGATGACAAAGTATTTACCATTGTGTCAGAGAACCCACACAACATCGCAACCTTGCAAGAAATGCCACAGTTAACAGTGACCGAGGAAGCGGCGAGAGAGCGTGTAATAGAAGCACATCGGTTACTGATGGATCTCAATGATCGAAACAAACATGAATTTAAAGACCTGGTAGCCGAACTCGAAAATGGCTACAAAGTCGGGTAATACGATACCAAATCGTTGATAAAGGATTTTTAAGTGCTGAACATTAAAAAAATATGTGTGATTGGGGGTGGTAGTTTTGGTACTGCCATCGCCAATATTGCAGCAACCAGAAATACCGAAGTCGTCTTGTGGATGCGCAGCGAAAAGCAATGTGAAGCGATCCTCAATACCCGCATGAATGAACGCTATTTGCCTGGGTACGTATTGCACGAATGCCTCACGCCGAGTACCGATTTGGCAAGCGCCTGCAAGGACGCTGATTTGATTTTTGTGGCAGTGCCCTCAAAGGCATTCCGTGTGGTGATGCAGGAAGCAATCCAGTACATCTCTAAAGGCGTACCGCTGATTTCTCTGACCAAGGGTATCGAACACGGTTCCTTTAAATTGATGAGCCAAATTTTACAGGAAATTGCACCGGGTCATGATGTGGGCGTCTTGAGTGGTCCTAATTTGGCAAAGGAAATAGCACAGAACCAACTGTCAGCGACCGTGATTGCCAGTTATAACCCGATGCTGCGCAAAGCGATTCAGTCGATATTAGACACCCCTTTGTTTAGTGTTTATGGAAATCCGGATACCTTTGGCGTGGAACTGGCGGGAGCGCTGAAAAATATCTACGCTATTGTCAGT
>CAWUUZ010000034.1:0-2750 GCA_963925745.1 uncultured Pseudomonadales bacterium | reverse complement strand
GTCAATTTCAAGCAAATCGTCGTAAATCCAACCAAGACAAATCCATTGAAATCGTTATATTGGCGCCCTCAAAATGCTGGGTGCCAACACCCGAGCAAAACTGATTAGGTGAGACTCTATGTTAGATGCCAATGCACTGGCTGCACTAAGCTCGTTAAAAACCACCATTGTAAAATCCAAAGTCATTTACACTGGAACAGCCAAGGGCTCACAGGGTCGGTTTGGATTTATCAACTGCGCTCAAAACGGCAATGACTATTTTGTGCCACCGTTACAGATGGACAAAATATTGCCTGGAGACCAGGTTGAGTTTGAGCCGGGCGAAGATGACAAGGGCAAGTCATTTGCTACCATTGTTCGTGTTCTCCAGTCTGATCTAAAACAGTTTGTTGGCCAATATGTGGTCAAGGGCAACGCCCATCTGGTGGTACCTGAAGACAACAGCATCAGCCGCGCCTTCTTTGTGGCACCCAAGGACCGCAAAGGTAACAACCAGGACTATGTGGTGGCCCATGTGACCCGCCACCCCTTTGAAGATGGCCGGTCTCAGGCCAAGATCACCAAGGTCATTGGCAACAAGGGCAGTGCATTTTTAGAGCATGACTTGACCAAAACCCGATTTAATCTGCCTGATGAGTTCCCCTTGGCTGTGTCACGCCAAGCTGACCTCTGTAACGAAACGCTGATTACAACGGCCGCCAAAGACCGCCTTGATCTCACACAGATGGCCTTTGTGACCATAGACAGTGCCACCACCAAGGATATGGACGACGCCCTCTTTGCCACGCAAACGGACAGTGGCTTTAAGCTACATATTGCGATTGCTGACCCGGCTGCATGGATAGCACCCCATTCAGCACTCGATATGGATGCTCGGTCTCGTGCCACTTCAACCTATCTGCCCGGACAGACGATTCACATGCTGCCACCCCGTTTGGCACAGAATCTCTGTTCTTTGGTACAGGGTTTTAACCGTTTGGCCTTGGTGTTGTGGGTTGACCTAAGCGCCAACGGTGAGGTGGTGGATTACGGCTTTGATGCTGCCGTGATAAAGAGCCAAGCAAAGCTGTCTTACGATACGGTTAACACCTGGATACAGGATCCCAAGGCGCGACTGGGTTTGTCGGCTCCTGTCACTGAAAGTTTGGCTGCTCTGTCTGCCATTGCACTGTGTTTGCGGTCGCGAAGACAGTCTGACCACCTGGTCATGCCAGACCGAGACGATTTTCGATTTGGCCTTGATGAGATGGGCAAGATTCTCAACATTGTCACTGAACCCCGATCTCAAGCCCGAAGTGTGGTTGAAGAATGTATGCTTCTGGCCAACAGGCTGGGCGCACAATTCCTAGCGAAACACCACAGCGGTCTGTTTTCGACCCAGGGTGGTTTTCGCAAAGAACGCATAGCCGATCTGCTTGAGGTCATTGCTGAAGATGCACCAGAACTGGCCCATTTAAACCCAGAAATTTTGGCCGACTTTGTACAGTTGTTTGCTATTACCCAGCAACAGTACCCGGCCCTCTATCTCATAATGCTCAAGAGTTTGACCCGTGCAGAGGTTTTACCCGAGTGTAAACCGCACTATGCTCAGGGTTTTGAAGGCTATGCAACCCTAACCTCGCCCATACGACGCTATGTCGATCTCGTAAACCACCGACTGATTCATGCGGTGTTGCAGGGTACTGCGGTTGAGCAGACACCGACTGACCTTGCACAGGCGCTGCAAGCACGCATGTTACAGAGCAGACAGGCTGGCAATGCCGTGGAGCAGTGGTTGAAGTGTCTCTATATGGAGAATTTCCAGGGTGTGGAATTTGAAGCCGAGGTAAACTTTGTCAACGGCATGGGATTTGGTGTTCAACTCCCCCACAACGGCATCGATGGTTTTGTGTCGCTAAAGGGGTTGTCGCCTAAGAGCCAATTTGACAGCAAGCGTCTACAACATCAGATCGCAGATTGCACCGTCTCTCTGGGTATGACCGTTCGTGTGGTGCCAGTAGCAGCAGACATGGATCGCAAGCAGGTTCAATTCCAGTGGCTAGACCACCCTGCTCTCAAGCCTGCGCCAAAGGTGCCAGCTGATTCTGCAGAGACAAAGGGCGAATAGCAGGCTTCATTCCCTGTGGTGTTCATCTAACTCAGTAATAGCATCATTGCCCCAGCCAAAAATATCGTTGATGTTTTTCAAAAAGTATCAATTTCTTTAGGCTGATTAGTGCGATCCAAATTAGAGTAGGTTTGGCGATATTAAGATAGCGGGTGGCGTTACTATTTTTATGGTTATATTCGAGTCTAATGGGTATATTCCGTAGCCATGACTGCCCTTGCGAAGTTCGATATTCCTCCTAGAGTTCTAAATTCTTCAGGATTTCTGAGAAGTTCATTGGAGAGAGCATCTTAAATAATAATTAACCAATGTTTAATTATAAGTTATATATGAATTTACTGATAACAAGTGTATTGGAGATTTATGCTCATGTTCTTTCTAAAAAATAATAATAAAAAACCTAGATTAAAAGTAGAAACAGAAAGTGAGGCTATCGCTTTTGTATCAGCAGTAAAATCAGAGCACAAAAATTATATTAAACAACTCACTAAGTTAATGTTATTTTTAGCGGTATTTCTCATTTCACCATCGGTTTATGCAATGCAGATTTTCGTTAAAACGCTGACTGGCAAAACAATCACCCTAGAAGTTGAAGCCAGTGACACCATTGAAAATGTTAAAACAAAAATCCAAGATAAGGAAG
>CAWUUZ010000033.1:0-4010 GCA_963925745.1 uncultured Pseudomonadales bacterium | reverse complement strand
GCCTGTGGATTGTCCTCTTCTTCATCCATCAAGGGTCGTACGGCAGAAAAGGTGCCTTTGATATCCTGTCGGCTCAGCGTCTTTTTGAAATAGGTGTTGGTGACATCGAGTAGGTAGTCGATTTCACCGTCTGAAATGGCGGCGGTGCTGGGATCATCCAAAAAGCTCACATCTGTGGTTCCGATCAGCGAAAACTGCGCCAAGTAGGGGATCACAAAGATCACGCGTTTGTCGGTATTCTGTAACAGGTAGGCGTATGGCCGCTCGTGCAATGCAGGCACAATGATATGACTGCCCTTTACCTTGATCACTTCTTTGGGTGCCGGAAGGGGGATCACGCTGTCAAAAAGTGCCGAACACCAGGGGCCTGCTGCATTGACCAATGCCCGAGTCTTAACAGTACGGGTAGCACCTGTCACCTGAGACGCTAAAGTCAGTGTCCAATGATCGGTTTGCCGCGTTACAGCGACGCACTGGGTATAGTTTAGGATATCGGCGCCATGGGCCTTGGCCTGCAAGGCATTTGCCAGTACCAATCGCGCATCGTCGGTATAGGCGTCGGAATATTCAAAGCCCTGAACATACTGGGCCTTTAAAGGAGAGTCTGCATCGAATCGGATGTGTGCAGAGTCGGGCAAAATACTGCGCTTGGCTAGGTGGTCATAGAAAAACAGGCCGATACGAATCATCCAAGCGGGGCGTAACAGGGGTGACAGGGGGATCCTAAAGCGCATGGGTCTAACAAGGTGTGGTGCTTTGTTGAGCAATACCTCACGTTCAGCCAGAGCCTTGCGTACCAAGCCAAATTCATAGTATTCCAGATAGCGAAGCCCACCATGAATGAGTTTGCTGCTACCACTGGATGTGGCACTGGCCAGATCCTGCATCTCACAAAGGCCTGTTTTTAGCCCTCTTTCTGCGGCATCTGCAGCAACGGCACAACCGTTGATACCGCCACCAATCACAAAAATATCGTACATCAGTAACCATCCTGGTTGTCTTGTCTGTCTTCGGCTAGGTGGCCAGTGCCGACCCAGAGGTTGGCGCTGGTTGCAGGCCGTTGTCTTGAGCATAGCAGTCAGGGGAATCGCAAACCATGCCAGATCGTATTTTGAACGCCCTCATTCGCTGTATGGCGGAACCCGATAGTCAGTTGTTGTGGCGGCAAAGGTGACAAAATAATCAAGGGCTTCAGGGTTCTTGATCGTATCAAGACTGGCGGCCCGGTCCATTGGCCATCCCATCAGCAACCGCCTCACGGGTATTTCGAGTTTTTTGCCGGTTAGGGTGTAGGGCACAGCGTCAATCGCGTAGAGCGTATCGGGCACATGGCGGGGTGAACACTGTTCGCGTAAGTGCGATGTGATTTTTTGGGTCAGGTTTGGACTCAAGGTTTCACCCGGCATCAAAACCACAAAGAGTGGCATGTAAAACTGACCGTCAGGCAGTTCAATACAGAGGATCAGGCTGTCTCTGACCTCAGGCAATGCCTCAATCACTGAGTAGACCTCTGCAGTGCCGATTCTCACACCAAAGCGATTGAGGGTGGCGTCTGACCTGCCGTAGATATAGACACCACCGCGTGCGTTGATTTTGATAAAGTCGCCGTGGCGCCAAACATCGGGGAAATAGTCAAAATAGGCGTCGCGATAGCGTTCGTGGTTGGCATCATTCAAAAAGTGGAGCGGCATTGAGGGGAAGGGCGTTTTACAGACCAATTCTCCAACGCGATCGATCAAGGGTTCGCCCTGTTCATCCCAGGCTTCAACATCCATGCCCAAAATACGGGTCTGAATTTCACCTGCATAAACCGGTTGGGTAGGGGTGGCACCCACAAAGGCACTGACAATCTCGGTGCCGCCACTCTGAGAGGTCAGCCAGAGGTCTGACTTTACATGGTCATAAAACCATTGAAAGGTGTCAGGGGTGGCGGGTGAACCGGTACATAAAATGCTATTGAGCTGGCTCAGATCAAATTGTTCCTTGGGTTTGATGCCCAGTTCTTTCATCACCTGCACGTATGACGGGCTTGCGCCAAAGAAGTTGGCGCCGGTGTCTGCTGCCATTTGCCACAGCACATCGGGTTTTGGAAAGGCCGGGTTCCCGTCGTATAACACGCCACGAGCACCCGTGAGCATAAAGGCGACCTGCAGATTGAACATGACCCAACCTGTGGTGGTGTAGAAAAAGCTGATGTCCTTTGGACTGAGGTTCATGTGGAATGTCACAAACTTCATCATTTCCATCAAGGCGCCCACATGGCTGTGCACAATCGCCTTGGGTATGCCTGTCGTTCCCGAGGAAAACAATATCCACAGAGGATGGTTGTGCGGTACCCGCTCAAATACGAATGCGGCCTGACCTGGGTCTTCTCCGACCAATAGGTCTTGCCATAACAGTGCCTTGACGGGAGGCTGGTTGTTGCTGGTATCCAAATAGGGCAGGTACACCACCTGTGTCAGGGAGCCTGAGAGTGCCTCTGTGATGGCCACGATGGTGTCGCGGCGATCAAAGGCTTTGCCGCCATATTGGTACCCATCGGTGACAAATAGCCATTTTGGTTGTATCTGACTAAAGCGGTCGAGTATGGTTTTTTGACCAAATTCAGGTGCTGCATTTGACCACACCGCGCCAATGCTCACGGAAGCCAGCATGGCGACCACCGTCTCTGGAATATTGGGCATCAAACAGCAGACAGCATCTCCTGGTTTAACGCCTAAGCCACGCATTGCCGTGGCCAAAATGCGCACCTGTGCTGCAAATTCCTGCCAACTTAAATTGTCGAGCGTGCGGGTTTCAGACAGAAAAAACAGTGCAGTATCATCAGGACGCTCATTTCTGAGAACATGCTCGGCAAAATTAACCTGGGAACCGGTAAACCACTCTCCGCCGGGCGCCATGTTAAGGCTGGTAGTGACCTGATCATAGGGCGTGTCAGAGAGAATATCGAAATAGCGCCACAGCGAAGCCCAGAAGGCTTCTGTGTCTGTGACAGACCATAGCCATAGGGCCTGATAGTCGTCGCAATGCACAATGTTTTGTGCAGCCAACCATTCTCGGTAGCGGGTAACATTGGCGCTTTTGACAAAGGCCTCAGACGGCTCCCAGAGCAACTGTCCTTCAGGGGTGGTCATTGTAGGCATCTCTCCACGTATCAGATTCAGCGTGACAGGGTCGGTCAAAATTCATCTTGCGGGTTCAGTATCCGCTATATTTAAAAGTGTAAGAAGTAATTAATTGTCCGAGAGGCCGGTAAAAGCCCCAAGTGGCGCTCTGCATCACGGTTTGTTTATGTTTTTTAGGCTGTAATGCTATTGACTCAATAAATTGAACTCGTATCAGGTCACACATAGTGAGGTACCTGTGAAAAATAAAAATAAATGGTCATACTTTGCTGCGCTTTTTTCCAGTTTTCTTGTTCCGACGCTGGCCCAAGCCGATGACATACGGCTCTATAACTGGGAGAGCTATCTGTCTGAGTCATTCAAATCGGACTTTGGTGCTAAAAGCGGTCATACCATCAAGGAAATTTATTTCGATACGGAGGATGTAAGGGATTCTACGATCCTCGCTGGTCGTGCGTCAGTCTTCGATGTGATTATGATGGATACCAACTCTTTAAATTTCAGCTGAAATTGAAGACCTATTACCTTGTGTGGCGGTCCATCCGACTAAGTCTAGCTCATGACACATTGCTTCAAATCCTCTCATTACAGAACCTTCAGCTTTCCACTCATCTTTACTTGTTGATTCAGGCAGGATACAATCGATATAATCTAACATAATTAAATCAAGTTTGTTTCCGTCTGCAATCATTTTTCTTACTTGACCTTTGATTTGGTTCATAGTCATAGTATCAGATGCCAACTTTTTAAGAATCAATTTGTTTTTCATAGTCTCTTGAATCTCAGTAACCTTTGACATTACTTCATCTCTATTTTTTACCAAATTGTCTGGCTCAATCCCTGTCCAAAGTGTGAAGTGTTTTCTCTGAATAATTTTAGGATTAT
>CAWUUZ010000032.1:0-5996 GCA_963925745.1 uncultured Pseudomonadales bacterium | reverse complement strand
TTGCCATTGGCGGCCATACAGGGTCACGCCAAGCTGTTGTCCTCCAGATGCGCTAAATTCAAACCCCGCGCCAAAGTCTAAACGGTTAAAGCGGTTGGTTGCCAAGGTTGGGAAGGTGCCCGAATACAGCGCCATGTGCTGTTTATAGGCAATGTCTGTTTTGAACAGCCACTTACCAAGTGCCTTGTTTGCTGCAACCCCTATCAGGGCATAGTTGTTGGCTACTGTGGCTGTTGGCGTCGGTGAGAAAACAACCAAGGGTGTATCTTCGATAAATTGTCCAGCGTAAAGGCTCACATCAGAACCCAACCATTGGGTAGCCCATCGCAAGCCAAATTCAGGGTCGGTTAAGGCAGGTGCGTCTAAACCCGCAGCGCTCATATCGGTGAGTTTGGGAGCGAGGTTATAAAAGCCAGACAGTTCCCAACCACTGCCATAGTAACGACTGCTCAACAGCCACTGGCCGTTCCCTGCTGCAGACAGACTGCCTCGCGTGAGGTCTGGGGCGGGGTTGACTATGTCTAGCACCCCGGCGCCCTCTAATTCACCCCAACCCAGACTGTATTGCCCAATTTTGGCGCTTATTGGTCCGACGCTGTACTGCAAGAATGCCGCATTGAGCAAGAGTTCAGATTCCTGGGCGACAGGGTTGCCGGTTAGCAAATTGGCATGGGGCCAACGCACCTGTGCCGACACATCCCATTGTGCAAACCAAGCAGGGCTGAGGCTGCCAGACCACTTTGCAGTTGCTGTGGTTTGGTGCATAAACAGATCTGATTGTGTTTTGGAATACCCCAGCGACTCTTCAATCGAAAAGCCCAGTTTTTTGAGCCATTGGGGCGTATCGTCGGTTTCCATCATGACTTCAAAGTCATCAGCCATAAGCAAATCAAAGCTGTCGCCACCAAGCAGGTCATCTGTCGTATCGTGGCTGCTCGCGAGGGCTGGATTCCCAGCCATAACAACGGTTCCCAATATCGCCAGTAGCCATGAGGGAACCTGATGTTGAGTGGTCGCTTTCATGTTTAACCTCCTCACTGGGTTAGATCCCGAAGGGTTTGGAGATGCTTTTCTCTAAAGGCAGCGTCGGTCAGTGCACGTTGCGACAGAAATTCTTCGTCTATGTGCACATTAAAGGTAATGGCTTCAATGTTGAGGTTGGTCAAGCGATTGGTCACCAGATTCATGACCGTCATGGTGCGTGCCATCCAGGTGCCGTCTATTTGTTCAACCTGACCCACCTGCATGCGCTTGATCGCCTTGTCATTCTTGTCATACATCTGGGTCTTTAGCGTGATAAAGCGCTCGGTATCGACCCAGTTGATGGTTTTTGCATAGGCACTGTTCGCAGCGCGGGACCCAATGGGAGTGGATTCAACAATCACCACGGGGCGTCCTGAGTAGTCGCCACGCTGTAGAATTTTAAATTGGTAATCATCCAGCTTGCCGGTTTCTCGGTCCTCAGTGGTGATTTCAGAACCAAACAAACTGGTGCTTTCTTCGTCATCACTGCTGTTGCCCGAAGCCATGCGTTTTACCTTTCCCAAGGCAGACAGATAGAGCCAGGTTTCATTGTCCTTGCTGCTGTCATCATAGAGAAAAGACAGCATGCCAATGCCGCGCTCTGAACTCGGTTCGAGGACAATGGCAATCGACTTGGTGTCTTTCTTGTCAGGTCCCGTATTCAGTTGCGCGGTTTCCAACACCTTGATGCGGGGCTTTTCTGTACAGCGAATTTTGCCATCGGCGATGCCAAACTTGCAGGTGGACAGTTGCATGCGGCTAAACGCTGATTCGGTGGTCATACGGGCATTGGCATCAACCTGCGCCATGAGGTCATAGGCTTCATCGGCCAGGGTAAAGGTAGCCATAAGGCCAATGAATGCAACCGCAGTTGCCTTTTTGATCAGGTTCATAGTGCACCTTCCTGTTTGTTTTCTGGAATATCAACAATCTCGCTGAGTCCAAAGCGTGGTTTGAAAATCAAGATGAGCGCTGGGAGTAGCAGCAGGTCGCACAGCAATGCGACAAAGATCGCCAACGCACCAAAGCCACCCATTTTTGCCAGACCCAAATAGTCACTAAAGGTCAGCATAAAGAAGCCACAGCCCAAAATGAGCGTCGTAAAGGTAACTGCTTGGCCTACCTCACTGATGGCACTTTTGAGCGCCTTACCCATGTCACGGTGTTCGACCATGGCCATGCGGTAATGGGTGATAAAGTGGATTGTGTCGTCAACGGCAATACCAATGATCACCGGCGCAATCATTAGGGTGTCTGTATCCAAGGGCACACCAAACCAACCCATGAGACCAAATGTCAGGGTCGCGGGTATGAGGTTGGGCACAATGCTCAACAAACCGGCCTGAACACTGCCTAGGGTGACGATCATGATGGCCGAGATAATCAGCAGCGCAAACGCCATGCTTCTAAACTGTTGCACACTGAGTTGGTCAGACAGACGCATGATCATGGCCATGCTTCCTGTGACATTCACATCAAGATCAGGATAGCGCGCTTTGAGCGGATCAAAGGATGTTGCAATATCCTTTGTCATTTCTTCAAAGAAAATACTGTACTCATAGGATCCGACGTTGCGGAGGCCAACTGAAATGTGTGTTTGGCTGTAGTCATCAGATACCAAGGCGGCCCGGTCTTTGGGGTTGGCATTGTTAAACAAAAACAGCAGCTGACTGACAGCGAGCGGATTGTCGGGAATGATGTCTGCATCGGCGCTGCTGTCGTACATGATCTTGTTGGTGTCCTTTACCAGATCAGCCAAAGACTGGGTACGCAGCACATAGTCGCCGTACTTGGTTTCAAGCGTGCCCTGTAATGCTTCGATGGCCTTGAGCACCTTGGGATCCATCAGGGCATCGGTTTCACCCATACGAATCATCACTTCCATGCTGCCGGTGCCCATCATCTCTTTATCGACAATGCTATACGCCTTGGCGAGGGGGGTGTCGTCGCGGAATAATTCAACGAGGTTGGTGTCAATACGCACCTGGGTCATACCGATTAGGGTATAGACAAAGAATGCGAAGAAGACGGCAGCAATGGTTCTGGGTCTTTTTTGAACGAACGCTGGAATTTTGTCCAACAGGGGCTGTAGCCAAACAGCACTGAGCAGCCACTTCATACCAGACTTTTGATTGAGCCAACGGAACGTTGTAAGGGGCAAGAAGAGTGTTGCGACCAGACCAGTCCTTTGCTTGTATTTTTTGGGTGTTGCCCTGGGGTGCCAGAGATCCATCAGCACGGGTAAGAAAAACAGGGTAAAGAGAAAGGCCATAAAGACGCCCAATGCAGCGACGATGCCAAAAAACTGGAATTGCGCCATGCCATTGATGGTTAGGGCTAACATGCCGGCCATGGTCGTGATGCTGGTGAGTAAAATGGGTACCCCAACCTTTGAGTAGGATACGCGCATGGCCGATTCGTGATCATGGCCCTCACGGACATAATACAAATAGGTGCTCATGACGTGTACGCAGTCGGCAATACCCACCGCCAAGACCAACATCACCATGAGTGACACCATCTGGGAAACCGTATAGCCCAGCCACACCGCACCACCAACTACCCAAACATTGCTCAGTACGATCGCCAACACCGACCAGATGACAGCACTTGCAGAGTGGAAGAGCGTCCAGAGTAAGCCAATGACAACCACAAGCATTAACAGCAGTAAAATACCTGCCTGTATAAAGGTATCGACTGTCAGGTCGACAAGGGCAGTCGAGCCAACGGGATAAAAGTCAAATTGGTCTACAAACTCGGGATCATCAAGAACCAAATTGATGGCAGCGCTAAATCCCAGATAGGCAATGGTGTCAGTGTCTTCAAATTCCACTTCCTGAGGCGCGAAGCTGCTATCCACAATGGCATCAAATTGCATGTCACTGCCGAGGTCAAATTGGCTGTCATCCAACAGCAGGTTGTCACCGTTTGGCAAGGCACCGGAACTGTCGAGTCCAAAATCGAGTTGGTCTGTCGTTTCCTGTAATTGCTGCGACGTGACCTTTGGAATGGTGCCAAAATCCGTTTGAACCATGACGGCACCGTAGCGATAATTCTCGGAATACATGAACAGTTTTAAATTATCGGCATCGTCCGCCTTCTTGCGAATGTCTGCGATGGCCGCAGCATCAGTGGGTACGTCATCAGGTACCAGTAGCGCTGAATATAGGGTGTCATCTTTGTTAAATTGAATGCGGGCGTTACTCAGTGCCTGTACGCGGCTGATGTGCTCTAGGGACTCATAGCCGGGCATTGCATGTAGGTTGCTGTCTTCGAGTTTCTCCACCAGATGCTTTACGGCCAGCAAGGAGGCTGTTGAGAACACATCGCCGTCCTTAGCTTCATATACCAAGAACAAACCATCATCACTGCCAAATTGACGGCGAAAATCGTCTAGCGCTTGTATAACGGGGTCGTCGTTAGCAAACCAACTGTCGATTGTGGCATCCAGTTCCATCTTTGCCACAACACCATAGAGTGTAAAGGCAGACACCAGGGTGACAGACAGAATCATAGGCCAGCGCCAAGGCCTTACGGCGTCAGGCACATTGCCAAAGAATTGATTGAGGGCTTCTAGTAAGCGCGTCATAGAATGTTCTCTCAGGTAAAATGAGGCGGGTCAGTGGCAGTCAGACCGACCAGTCGGTTTTGTTTGAGTATAGGTGGCTGTTCAGGGTGAATCAAGTCCTTGATGGGCTTTAAACTGGCGATCGGGTCTTTGGCCGTGGCGTTTGAAAGGGCCTGTGGCAGCAACAGGCTTTTGATCACAGGTTTGCAGTGAGCCAAACTACAGACCCAATGGCTTCAAAGTGTTGCTGGTTCTGGGTCCATTTTGTTTTGTGAGTTTGGCTCCGTTTTCCAATAAATAGCGACCTGAACGGTTTTTTTACGGGCAAAAAGAGTGTACATATATTGTAAAGAACCTGTATCCTAGCGCGATAAAAATCGTGTTTGATATGACAAACCCACACATCTAGGAGTACTCACATGTTAGAGAACTTTTTCAAGCTAAAGGAACATGGTACTGACATCAAAACTGAAGTCATTGCTGGTTTTTCAACGTTTCTAACAATGGCTTATATTATTGCCGTTAACCCGGGAATCTTGTCCTTGGCCGGAATGGATTTTGGTGCAGTATTCGTAGCCACCTGTATTGCTGCTGCCTTCGGTACCGCAATGATGGGTCTGTTGGCTAACTATCCTGTTGCTTTAGCACCGGGTATGGGTCTTAACGCATTCTTCACCTTTGGTGTTGTAATGGGTATGGGTGTGTCTTGGGAAGTCGCACTAGGCGCTGTATTTTGGTCAGGTATCATCTTCGTACTTTTGAGCATGTTCAAAATTCGCGAATGGATTATCAATGCGATTCCTTCTTCACTGAAAACGGGTATCTCAGTGGGTATCGGCTTGTTCCTAGCCATCATTGCTCTGCAGAGTTCTGGTGTCGTTGTTGACAACCCAGCGACCCTTGTCAGCATCGGTGATGTTACCTCTATGCCTGTTGTGCTGTTTTTTGCTGGTTTCGTGTTGATCACCGCACTGTATCACCGTGGTGTCACCGGATCTGTTGTTATCGGCATTATTGCAACAACAGCAATCGGCGCATTGTTTGGCTTGGTAGAATATAACGGCATCATGTCTATGCCGCCTTCAATTGCACCTACTTTCATGAAAATTGACATCATGGGCGCATTGAATGTCGGGTTGTTTGCCGTCATTTTTGCCTTCTTGTTTGTTGATCTGTTCGATACCTCTGGCACCCTGATTGCTGTTGCTCAAAAAGGCAACCTGCTTGACGAAAAGGGCCGTTTGCCACGACTGGGTCGCGCACTCATGGCTGACAGTAGTGCGTCTGTAGTCGGCTCTATATTGGGTACTTCTACAACCACATCCTATATCGAAAGTGGTGCAGGTATTGCTGCTGGCGGACGTACGGGTTTGACTGCCGTCACTGTTGCGGTACTGTTTTTGGT
>CAWUUZ010000031.1:0-7707 GCA_963925745.1 uncultured Pseudomonadales bacterium | reverse complement strand
TAGCCCAGAGGAATTGGATGCTGCCTGGACATTGGCACAGACATTCCTCGCAAGGCCAAGTTCGGCCCAAACACCGATACACATCAATTGCGCCTTTCGTGAACCCCTCTATGCCTCACAAGAAGTGACAGAGGAACAGTGCACAGCCCTGGCACAACGCTGGCTGTCACACTGGCCGGATCCATCAGCATACAAAGCCCCAAACGAACAGGGTCCTGAACAGCAGGATGCCAATCTCACTGCAAAAACACTGGTAGTTGTCGGTCATGTCAGTGAGTCAGACGCCCTAAGCATACAGGCGTGGTCTCAGCGATTGGGATTGCCGATTTTGGCCGATTTTGGATCAGGACTGCGTCTCGACAGCAGCGACACGCTAGTGGCCTACCCCGAACTGTTATTGGCCACCAACAGCGGTAAAATCTGGCTCATGCAATTTGACAGGATCGTGCAATTCGGCGGTCGCATCACGGGCAAACGTTTGAATCAGTGGCTGGGCGAGTCCCCAGTTCCCTATGTCATCGTGACACCCTCAGACCGACAGCTTGACCCGCACCACCGCGCTACCCATTGTATCCAAACGACGGCATCTTACTGTGCTGCGCACCAACCGGTTGGACAGGCTACGCCCTTACCCGAACAGTTTTTATCCGCACTTGAACAGCACATCGATGAGGCCACGACATCGGCATTTTCAGAATTGTCACTGGCACGCACCCTGACCGAAAATCTACCTACTGGGGTAGCGCTCTTTGCGGGAAACAGTCTGTCTATTCGCTGGTTAGACAGCCTATCGGTGCGAAAACCAGCACACCGAAAAACCTATACCCAGCGTGGCGCCAGCGGTATCGATGGACTTATTGCAACCGCAACGGGTATCGCCACACACCAACCCAGGGGTACGGTTTTGCTGCTGGGTGATACCGCTGCACTGCATGATCTAAACAGCCTTGCCTTGGCTGCAACCAGTACGCACCCACTGGTTATCATCATCAGCAACAACCAGGGTGGCAGTATTTTTAACCTCTTGCCTGTTGCCCACTTTCCAGATACCAACAGAGACCTCTTTCGGTGTGAGCACCCCTGGCAGTTTGCCCATGCAGCAAGCCTCTTTGGTCTGCCCTATCAGCAGCTTGACGCCAGCGACCGCTTTAGCGCTGCCCTGAACCAGGCTCTGGGTTTTCAGGGCGCATCCATTCTTGAGTGTTGCTTTGCACCTGATGACGCAACGGACCGATTCAAACACCTCATTGCGCGCCTGTCAGACCTATGACCACAGACGTCAGCGTGGAAAAGCCGACCCTGGTATTGATATCGGGATTCCTCGGTCAGGCGTCAGACTGGCAACCCTTACAGCGTGCATTGTCTGCCGATGTCCGCTGTGTGATTGCAGACATTAGCTGGCCATTTTCGCAACAGCCAACGAGCAATACCGCCCCTCCCGATTTTATGACTGCCTGTGATCAGCTTTTTGACAGGCTTGTTCTGCAGCATGAGCTACCGCCGCGCTTTGCCGTTTTGGGCTATTCTATGGGCGGGCGTATCGCATTGGGGTGGGCGCAGCGGCACAGCGACAGAATAGACCAATTAATTTTGGAATCCTGTCACCCCGGTTTAACCACTGAGGCAGAGCGCCTAGAACGGCTCACATCAGATACTTTATGGGCACAGCGTTTTGCCAAGGAACCGCTAGAAGAGGTACTCACCGACTGGTACCAGCAGCCGGTGTTTGGCCATCTGACCCCTACACAACGACAGGCAGTCATTGCCCAACGCGGTTCACAGGACAGCATCCATCTGGGACAGGTTTTGGCCCATTTAAGCCTTGCCATACAGCCTCATTTTTGGGCACTGCCCCAGATTCCCACCGCCTACATCAGTGGTGGAAAAGACGCCAAATTCAGCGGTATTGGTCAGGCACTGCTAGCGAGAAATGCCGCGCTCAGACTTTATCAATGCGCAGACAGTGGGCACAATGTACACCAAGAAGCCAGCGAGCAGTTTCTGGCCCATATTCGACCACTTTTGACTAGGAAACCCCAGACATCATGAGCCAAGATACGCAGCATGACTGCACCATAATCCCTGCCACCGACTGGACTGATTGCTCAGCGCCTTATGACGATATTCTCTATCACAAGGCTGAGGGAATGGCGAAAATCACCATCAATCGACCTCAGGTTCGCAATGCATTTAGACCGCAAACGGTCACCGAAATGCGCCAGGCGCTCACGGATGCACGATTTGATAATGACATCGGTGTGGTTATTTTTACCGGTGCGGGTGACCATGCATTCTGTTCAGGCGGTGACCAACGTGTGCGGGGCAACTCTGGCTATCAGGATGCCAGTGGCCAGCACCACCTCAATGTATTAGACCTACAAAAAGAGATACGCTCGCTTCCCAAACCCGTCATTGCGATGGTTGCAGGCTTTGCCATTGGTGGCGGCCATGTGCTGCATCTGGTGTGCGACCTTACCATTGCCGCTGAAAATGCACGGTTTGGACAAACCGGTCCCAAGGTTGGCTCCTTCGACGGTGGATTCGGTGCGAGCTACATGGCCAGTATTGTCGGTCAGAAGAAAGCCCGTGAAATCTGGTTTCTCTGCCGTCAATATGACGCGCAACAAGCGCTCGATATGGGGTTGGTTAATCGGGTAGTTCCCTTGGAAACTCTCGAGCAAGAAACAGTACAGTGGTGTCGCGAAATCCTGCAACACTCGCCTATTGCATTGCGGTGTTTGAAATCAGCCTTCAATGCGGATCTTGATGGTCAGTCAGGCGTCCAAGAACTTGCTGGAAACGCCACCATGTTGTTTTACATGACCGAGGAAGGCCAAGAGGGTCGAAATGCCTATCTCGAAAAGAGAGCGCCCGATTTTAACAAATTTAAGCGTCAACCCTAGCAGTGAACGAGGCATCCATGGATTCCGGTCATTGGCTCGATTCGGTACAACGTATTGACAGTTGGTACTACGACGAAGCCCTGACCGTACCCATCGCTACGCGTTTTGGTCCGCTGTCTCGGCGACAGGGTCTTATCTTACGGTGGGAAACCGACAAGGGCATACTGCACTCTGAAGCAGCGCCCTTTCCCGGCTTGAATGCTGACACAGTAGACCACTGTGCTGTGGCACTTGGCATCCATATAGGACGGACCAAACAGCGTCCGCAGCTCTCACAGCTTACGCCAGCTGTCAGCCTGGCCATTGGCAGTGTGTTGATGCAATTGGATCCCGTGAATGCACATCCCGTTACCCAGACAGCGCCAATCACTGTGTGCGGTCTGTTGTCCGAAAATAGTCCAATCACAGACGCGCTTCTGCAACATCCCTGTATCAAGGTAAAGCTTTCTGGATTGTCGATCCAAGACAACAGCCAGCGCATTCGCGACCTGTGCGACCGTTTACCCCCTACCATCGCCTTGCGTCTAGACTGCGCTGGCCAGTGGAACAGACAGCAGTTGCAACAGCTACTGGCAACCATTCCCACTGAACGCATCGACTATATTGAAGACCCGTTTTCACAGCTTTCGGACTACAGCGAATGGTCAGCGTACTTTGACGTGCCCTTTGCCCTCGATGATATGGCCGACAAATGGCAGCCCGACTGGGCTTTATCGGGGCTTGCGGCTCTAGTTGTCATACCTCTGGCAATGGGATTGGCTCGCGCCTGCGAACAGATTACTGCCGCGACAGACCAGCAAATTCCCGTTGTTTTGAGCAGCGTTTATGAGTCATCGGTTCAGTTAAATTTTTATGCCTGGTTGGCACAGAGATGCCACCTTTCAGCTGCACAGGGTTTGGATACGGCACAGTATTGGCAAAACGACATTGGTGAGCGCCCGTTATTGGTAGCCAATAATCGTCCCCTGATTCAGACCGATGATTTAGAATACAGAGGCCGTCTATTATGACCGCCTTTGTCTGTTTGGTTTATCAAGCCAGCCGCCGTTGGCCCGATGCGATTGCAATACAGTCTGGCAATACCCAGATTACCTATGCCGAATTGAATATCAGGGTATCCAGCGCAGCGCAGGGCCTCGCCCAACACCCCAAAGCGGTGACGCTCATGAGACCTGTCACAGGGTCCTTAGATGACATTGTGCAGCTGCTTGCGGCCCAAAGGCTGGGCATTTGCGTTCTCCCCATCAATCCAAAACTCCCAGACGCTTGGATAAGCCAAACAACACAGGGCCTCAGAATCAGTCCATGGCCAGCGGTTTCAGAAATGGGCGACACCCCAACAACCTGTGACTACAGTGTTACACCGCCTGCCCTGCATGAGCAGCACCCGCTCTATTGGATACTGACCTCGGGTAGCACCGGCAACCCCAAAGTAGCTGTCCTCAGCAGTGGCAACCTTCGGTACAGCGCCACAGGGGCATTGTGGGTCAATGCCAGCTTACCAGGCGACCGTTATTGGATGTCGCTTCCCCTGTACCATGTTGGGGGAATCGCGATGCTGATACGTTGCCTTCTATCGGGGGCCACACTGGTTTTGGCAGACCAAGTGCTTGACGCAGAACGGCTGCGAGCAGAGTCCATTACCCACCTATCACTGGTTCCCACACAGCTACAGCGTTTGCTGGCACAGTCTTCTGATGCCCTGAGCCACTGTCGGCAGATTTTACTGGGTGGTGCACCTGCGCCGGCGCACCTGCTCGAACAAGCAGCACATTTGCCGATACAGCAAACCTATGGCTTAACTGAAATGGCATCCCAAGTGGTCACCCGTTCGCTCAAGGGCGAGGATGTGATTCTGCCCTATAGATCGGTTCGTATCTTAGATAACGGTGAACTCTGTGTGTCTGGGGCGACACTGTTTTTGGGCTACCAAACCCCTAACGGTCTGGTGCCTACCCGCGATGAAGGGGACTGGTTTCATACCCGCGATCTGGGCTATTGGGATAACAAGCAGTTGCGTATTTTGGGGCGCTTAGACAACCAATTTATCAGTGGCGGCGAAAACATTCAGCCTGAAACACTGGAGCGCCTGTTACTACAGCATCCTGATGTGACACAGGCCTTTGTGGTACCCGTTTCTAACCACGAATTTGGACACCGACCTGTCGCTTTTGTGGACTCAGACACCCCAGCAGATGAACTGGCAGCATGGCTAGCACCTCAGGTTCCCTCCTACTTAAAGCCAATTGCTATTTACCGACTCGATGTGAATGATGGACTGAAGACAAGCCGTCACGCATTACAACAACTCGCGGAGCAGAGAATCCATGTCACTGTGGCATAAAGACATCAGCATTGATGACATCAATAACCATACGCACAAAGACACACTGATGGAGCAATTGGGCATTAAAATCACTGCGATTACCGACACTGCAATGATTGGCACCATGCCCGTAGACAGACGCACCAAACAGCCCTTTGGCGTACTTCATGGGGGTGCCTCACTGGCGCTTGCCGAAACCCTAGGAAGCATGGCTTGCTGGATGACTCTTGAAGAACCCCTTATTTGCATGGGCATGGACATTCAGGCCAACCATATTCGTCCCATGACATCCGGCTTTGTTACGGGTATAGCGACCCAGCTACACCGTGGTAAGACCAGCCAAATTTGGGACATCCGGTTAGAAGATGAAAGCCAGCGACTCACCTGTATTGCGAGACTCACACTGGCCGTGCGTGAACCCAGAATGCTGTAGAGCACCCAGCATTGAAATCAAAAAACAGCAATCAGCTTGATCGTTGCAACCGCTTTTATAATATCTGAACAGGAATTGAGCGTGGAAACATTAGGATATTTAGCGGCCCTGATAGCAGCTTCTAGCTGGGCATTTAGCGGTCTACTGGTGGTTGGACCGGTACGCACACTGGGCACCATCACCTTCAATACACTCAGAATGGCCAGTGTGGCCATCATGCTGTCGGTCTATTTGTTGGTTCAACATAAAACGCAGCTTCCCGAGACCCAACACCTCATCCAACTCATGCTATCGGGTTTTATTGGTATCTATCTCGGTGATACCTTTTTGTTTGGCAGCGTAAAGCGGTTGGGGCCTCGCATGGCCGGACTGCTGTTTGCGGCCAATGCACCCATAAGCTTTATGATTGGCCTAATATGGTTTGGCGAAACCTATCTGATGGTCAATGTGGTTGGTATTGTCATTGTTACGGGCGGCGTATTATTGGCCTTGGCCTATCGCACCCTATCTGGCACCCATGCCTGGGAGCAATCAGTCGGGAAAGTAGGCGAAGGGATAGCCGCAGGGCTAATAGCAGCATTATGCCAATCCTTGGGGACCTTTATTGCCCTGGATGCCATGATAGCCGGCACTGACCCTGTCATTGCCACCACCACAAGGGTTTGGGTCGCAGCGGTATTTTTGTTCCTAACCCTGTGGATTAAAAATGGAAAGCGGGTATTCGCAGTCTATCGGGGTATCACCTTCAATACGGTGAGTCGCATTATTGGCAGTGGAATCATCGGTATGGGAATTGGTATGAGCCTGTTGCTGTGGGCTATAAAAGTTGCGCCAGTTGGCATCGTTGCAACATTGTCAGCGACCACGCCTGTGTTGTTGTTGCCTATGGTGTGGTTCATGACACGCGAACGACCGCGCAGTGCATCCCTTTGGGCGGCAATAGCCGTAGTTATTGGTGTGTCATTGGTTTTTCTAAAAAATTAACCCTAGTGATTTGACATAAATCAATCTATTATTGTTGATCGATATCAAGGTGTGTTGGTTTTGGTTACCCCCAGATTCTGGATGGGGAAATTTGTTTTCTGTTTACAAAAATGTCATTTCCAGTAAACTTGAGATTCGTAAAAAAGAGTACCATCTATAGTTCCCCAAAGAATTCCAAGAACAATAACAGCCGCTTGACGGTTCAGGAGAGTTTATGAAATTGTTAAAACTAGCAGCGGTTACCGCTGTAACAATCGCTTTTACAAGCACCGCATTTGCAGGCCCTGCATTGGATAAAGTCAAAGCAAAAGGCTTTTTACAGTGTGGCGTAAGCCAAGGTTTGGCCGGTTTTTCTGCACCAGATACTGCTGGTAACTGGACTGGTTTGGACGTTGATTTTTGCCGTGCAGCTGCAGCAGCTATCTTTGGCGATGCGTCTAAAGTGAAATTTACACCTCTGTCTGCTAAGGAGCGTTTTACAGCACTTGCTTCTGGCGAAATCGACATGTTGTCACGTAACTCAACCGCTACTCAGACTCGTGATACCTCTTTAGGCATCAACTTCACCGCCACGACTTATTACGATGGTCAGGGTTTCATGGTTCGTAAGGACCTGGGTGTGAAGTCTGCGCTTGAGCTAAACGGCGCTTCTGTTTGTACTAACCTTGGTACAACTACTGAAGTTAACCTAGCTAAATACTTCCGTCAGCATGGCATGACTTATGAGCCAGTTGTTTTCGAAAAGGCTGATGAAGTTGTTGCAGCATACGACTCGGGCCGTTGTGACATCTACACAACTGACATCTCTGGTCTTTTGGCTCAAAAGAGCAAGCTAGCAGATCCAAGTGCACACGAAATCCTTCCTGAGACTATTTCTAAAGAGCCTCTAGGACCCTTCGTTGTTGCTGGTGACGATGAGCTGTTTGACATCGTGCGTTGGACAATCTTTGCAACGCTTGAAGCTGAAGAACTTGGCCTAAATTCTCAAAACATCAAAGAACTGGCAGCTACATCTGATAGCATTTCCATCAAGAACTTTGTTGGTTTGGGCGGATCTACTG
>CAWUUZ010000030.1:0-3621 GCA_963925745.1 uncultured Pseudomonadales bacterium | reverse complement strand
CTCAGGATGGTCAAACCCTGTTCAAATGCATCGCTGTCATCAGCAATAACAACCGCTGGGTCTGCGCACAAAGGATTGGTATCCATTGCCGAGACAAAAACGGCAGAAGGACGGGTACCAGGCTGTGGTGTCTTACTGAATGGGCGTGTACGCAATGCGGTCCAAAGACCCGACTTAACGAGGTTGTCCTCTACCAGATCGGCAGACAGTCCAGCCAAGGCTGATGTGTCGTATTGTGTGAATTGCTCAGATTCATCTCCATCTAACGAAATAACCAAAGACTGAAATACCCGTCGTGCACCGCGGTTGATATTCTGGACTATGCCAGACGCTGGTGACGTAAAGGAAACGCCTTCAATTTTTTTGTCAGTGAAGAGGACCTGACCGAGCTTAACCCGATCACCTACCTTGACAGCCATTGTTGGTTTCATACCGTGATAGTCAAAACCAACGACTGCTACTGATGTGACTGCATTGCCATCTTGAATCGACTGCGCAGGTGCACCAGTAATGGGCAGGTCAAGACCTTTTTTGATTTCGATCATATGCCTAGTCCAATAACAGTTAAAAAACAGGAAAGCCCGTCACCAACCTTTTCGTTAGCAAACAAGCCTTAAAATTGGGTAATACATCTTACTGGGTCATCGCTCAATACGTTCACCCATCCAGAAAAATCGTGGCGAAGTATAAAAGAGCGACCCTAGGTCTGGCTACTCTATCTTATAAATTGTTCCGTTTTAATCGTACTTATCGGTTTCCGATATAGCACCAACCAACCAGCTCGCGACCATTCTAACAGATACATAGGGCCCGAGGTTCGATGGCGCAGCAATTTACTTGGAAAAAACACCGGTTATATAGATACAGGTCATGTGATAATCACAATGACGGCGCCTACCAAATGAGACACGCGCTTTTCATATAATTTTCTCTAATGCTACAATGCGCGCCTTATTTTTACGCCAACGGAATATCCTGCCCATGTCGGCTTTGCCAGAGTTACCAGCCACACTTTCTGATCACAAAAAATGGGGTAACTTACCCGGCGCCGGCTTAGGTTATGCAGCAACAAGAGCTGTTCTAAGCCATTCCAGTGTTACCCTGATTGTGACACCCAATACGGCTCAGGCAGAACAGTTACGCAATGAGATCGATTTCTTCTCTGGCGGCAGTATCGACATACTGCAATTCCCCGATTGGGAAACCTTGCCCTACGATAACTTTTCACCCCACGAAGACATCATCAACCAACGACTCACCACGCTGAGCCGTCTTGGTCACCTCAAATCGGGTGTTGTTATTTTACCGATATCCACCCTACTGCATCGGTTGCCACCCACACAATTTGTTGCGTCCCAGGCACTGATTTTAGAGATTGGGCAGACACTGGATCCAGACCAGCTACGCCAGTCACTGCAATGGTCTGGATACCGCAATGTATCGACTGTTTTTGAACACGGTGAATATGCCATTCGCGGCGCGGTAATGGATGTTTTCCCGATGGGATCATCGGTACCGGTCAGAATTGACCTCTTTGATACCGAAATTGACACGCTTCGGACCTTCGATCCTGAATCACAGCGGTCTTTAAAGCCCCTGACACGATTAGAAATATTGCCTGCACGCGAATTTTCTCTATCTGAAGCCTCGATTGCGGGTTTTAGAGCACGCTTTCGCGAACAGTTTGATCTGCCAACCAAGGACAGCCAAATCTACCAAGACGTCAGCAACGGGATTGCGCCGGCCGGTATAGAGTATTTCTTGGGATTGTTTTATGACGAGCTTGCAACACTGTTTGACTATCTGCCACAGGACACCCTGGTCATTACCCAGACAGAGCTTGAAAGCGCAGCAGACTATTTTTGGGTTGAGGTGCAAGAACGCTATGAAAATCGTCGCCACGATATTCGTAACCCCATATTGGCGCCCCAGGATGTCTTTCTAAAAACCGATGAATTGTATGCGCGCCTGAAAGGGTTTCGTCGGCTCACGCTATCGACGAGCGCACTGCCAGAAAAAACCGGTAGTGCCAACCTGCTGATCGATGCGCCAAACGATTATCCGATCGACAGCCGTTTGCAAAACCCGCTGAATGCGCTCAGCTGTTATTTGCTAGAAACCCAAAGGCGGGTCTTATTTACCGCTGAAACGGCAGGACGGCGCCAAAGTTTACTTGATCTGTTTAGCACCATCCGTTTGACGCCAGAAACCTTTCACTCTTGGCAAGATTTTGTACAGTCAGATAGGGATGTCGGCATCATCGTCGCTCCGCTCGAACAGGGTGTGTCCTTCCGCGACCCTGGCATTGATGTCATATCCGAATCGCAACTCTTTGGTGTCACGAGAATCGCCCAACGACGGCGTCGGAAACGCAGCCCAGAGATCGCTGACAACTTTGTCAAAAACCTGAGCGAACTGCGGGTCAATTCTCCGGTGGTACACATAGACCACGGTGTCGGACGCTACCTTGGACTTGAGACCATTGAGGTTGAAGGTGAAAAATCAGAGTTTTTAAAACTCCAATACGCCGGCTCTGCAGTCCTGTTTGTGCCCGTTACGAGCCTTCATCTCATTTCTCGGTATTCAAGCGCGCAGGCAGACCATGTGCAGCTTAACCGCCTAGGCAATGAACGCTGGGCAACCGCAAAGCGCAAGGCGGCAGAAAAAATCCGCGATACCGCCGCTGAATTGCTCGACATCTATGCACGTAGAAAGGCGCGCGTTGGGCGCTCATTTGGCATCGACAAAGAAGATTATCGAAAGTTCTCGGCGGGTTTTCCCTTTGAGGAAACGCCTGATCAACAAGAGGCCATTGAGGCCATCCTGCGCGATTTGGAATCCCCACAACCAACAGACCGTTTGGTTTGCGGTGACGTGGGCTTTGGCAAGACGGAAGTCGCCATGCGCGCCACCTTTGTTGTCGCCCATACCGGAAAGCAGGTCGCTGTTTTGGTGCCCACAACCCTATTGGCACAACAGCATTTTGAAAACTTTAAGGACCGCTTTGCCGACTGGCCGATTCGCATCGAGCTGCTGTCGCGGTTTCGATCCGCTGCGGAGTCCGCCAAGGTCTTAGAGGGCCTGGAGAATGGCAGGGTCGATATCGTCATCGGTACGCACAAGCTGCTGTCAAAAAACATCAAATTCAAAGAGTTGGGCTTGTTGATTATTGACGAAGAACACCGCTTTGGGGTGCAGCAGAAAGAAAAAATCAAATCGCTTCGCGCCAATGTCGATATTCTGGCTTTGACGGCAACACCCATTCCGCGAACCCTCAATATGGCGATGGCCAGTATTCGCGATCTCTCGATCATCGCGACGCCACCGGCGCGCCGATTGTCGGTTGTCACCTTTGTACGGGAGCGTGAAGACGCCCTCATAAAGGAAGCCATGCTCCGCGAAATTTTGCGTGGTGGTCAGGTTTATTTTGTTCACAACGAAGTACGGGACATTGAAAAAGTAGCAGCCGAGTTAGCCCTGTTGGTTCCAGAAGCCAGAATCGCCATTGGACACGGCCAAATGCCTGAGCGTCAGTTGGAACGGGTCATGTCGGACTTTTACCACCGCAAATTCAATGTGTTGCTCTGTACGACCATTATTGAAACCGGTATCGACGTACCC
>CAWUUZ010000029.1:0-11323 GCA_963925745.1 uncultured Pseudomonadales bacterium | reverse complement strand
CATGTGGGCGATGCCCGACGAAATGGCTGACATGCTTGCACAGAAGATTGCCCATCCTGAATCGGGCGCATCAACCGCCTGGGTTCCATCCCCAACGGGCGCCACCCTACACAGTTTGCATTACCACCAGATAGACGTACGGGCACGACAGAAAGCCCTACTCAGTCGACGACAGTCTGGATTGACTGCCCTGTTAACCTTACCGGTTATGGCCAAGGGTCGTGTATTGGCAGCGGATGAGATTCAAAACGAACTGGATAACAACCTCCAGGGTTTGCTGGGCTATGTCTCACGTTGGGTAGAGCAGGGCATTGGCTGTTCAAAGGTACCAGACATCGAGGATGTTGGGCTGATGGAAGACCGTGCCACGCTGCGGATTTCGAGCCAGCACGTTGCCAATTGGTTGTTGCATGGCATCTGTAGCGAGCAACAGGTCATGGAAACCCTCAAACGCATGGCGACCATTGTCGACCAGCAAAATGCGGGTGATCCTGAGTATCGGTCTATGTCTAACGACTTTGACAACAGCACGGCCTTTGCTGCTGCCTGTGCGTTGGTGTTTCAGGGCGTGGCACAGCCGAATGGCTACACCGAGCCGCTGCTGCATGCCTTTAGACGGATTGCAAAACCATAGGTATCGGTTTGTGCGTCGATCATGACGCCACCTGTCCACACACAAAAAGACCGACTATTGTCGGTCTTTTTCGTTTGCGCTATCCAGAGGACTGCAGGGTCTTATTGCAGGTGACCCAGTTTCCCAGCCTTGGTTTTTAAATAGGCTGCATTGTGGCGATTTTCACCCACATGCAAGGACACCCGTTCAACCACATCGATGCCGTAGGACTCTAAGGCCGCTACTTTGCGCGGGTTATTGGTCATGAGCTTTGCCTGACGGATGTGTAGGTGCGCCAGCATGTCTTTGCACATGGCGTAGTTGCGTTGGTCAGCAGCGAAGCCCAGTTGCTCATTGGCTTCAACGGTATCGGCCCCACCGTCTTGCAAATGGTAGGCACGAATTTTGTTGATCAAGCCAATGCCGCGACCTTCCTGTCGCAAGTACAGTATGGCACCGACGCCTGCCGCAACAATTTGCTTCATGGCCGCTTCTAGTTGAAATCCACAATCGCACCGCAGGCTAAACAGCGCGTCACCTGTCAAACACTCTGAGTGCACCCGCATCAGGACAGGGTGCTCTGGGTCTATCGTTCCGTAGGTTAGGGCGACATGTTCCTTACCGCTATCGGCATCTTCAAAACCGTGCATAGTAAAGGTGCCCCACTGTGTGGGCAGTTTGGATGATGCAACAAATCGAACAGTCACAGGGTTACCTCAGTAAAATCTGCTCCTAGACGGCATCTAGAAAGGCCATTGCAGACAAAGTATTCGCCAAAATAACCCCATAAACAGGCCATTTTGGCGACATCAGGTTTTAAGCGTCTAAGTTGCGAAGCATGCTGACCATTTCAAGAACCGACATGGCTGCTTCTGCACCCTTGTTGCCCGCTTTGGTGCCAGAGCGTTCAATCGCCTGTTCAATAGAATCAACAGTCAATACGCCAAAGGCGACAGGTAGACCTGACTCGAGCGCCACTTGGCCAAGGCCTTTAACACATTCGCCAGCGACATATTCAAAGTGTGGCGTGCCACCTCGGATGACAGCGCCTAGTGCGATGATGGCGTCATAGCGGTTTTGATTAGCAACCTTTTTGACCGCAAGGGGAATTTCAAAGGCACCCGGTACACGAACAAGGGTGATATCAGATTCTTTGACGCCTTGGCGTAACAGGGTATCCAAAGCACCTTCGAGTAGGCTTTCAACCACAAAGCTGTTGAATCGGCCCACAACGATCGCAATTTTCGCGTCCGTGTTGATAAAATTTCCTTCGATGGTCTTAATATTTCTCATAGCAACATCCGATTTATTGGTCATGAATATGGGTTATTTACAGTCAATATACGCGACTACATGCAAATCAAAACCTGAAAGTGCAGAAAACTTCATAGGCGCACTCATCAGCTTCATGTTGCAGACGCCCAGATCACGCAAAATTTGCGAGCCGGTACCGATGGTTGCATAAATGTGCGTACCATCTTTGGTCTGGGGTAGTTGGGCAGGTTTTTCATTAAACAGTGTGGTCACCCGTTCAGCCAAATCCTGATTCATGGCTGGATCTGCCAGCAAGACCACCACACCCTGACCCGCATCTGCTACGACCTGCATGGCCTTTTTGACGGTCCAATGCGGACCTTCTTCATTGGTAATGGCCAGCATATCTCTTACGGGGTCACAGAGCTGAACCCGCACGGGTACTGCATCTGCCTTATCCCACTCACCCATGGTGAGTGCTAGGTGCGAATGCCCCTGAGCCGTATCTTGGAAGGTGTAAAGATTAAAGGTGCCCATTTCTGTTGTCACTTGCCGCACGGTTTTTCTTTCAACCGTTTTTTCATTCATCATGCGGTAGTGGATCAAATCGGCGATGGTGCCAATTTTGAGGTTGTGTTGCTTGGCAAATACCTCGAGATCGGGACGACGTGCCATGGTGCCGTCTTCATTCATGATCTCAATGATCACGGCAGAAGGCTCAAAACCCGCCATGCTAGCAAGGTCGCAACCCGCTTCTGTGTGACCCGCACGACTGAGTACGCCGCCCGGTTTTGCCATCAGGGGAAAAATATGGCCCGGCATAACGATGTCTTCAGGACGAGAGGCCGGAGAAACAGCGCGTTGAACTGTGACGGCGCGGTCTGCAGCGGAAATACCGGTAGTAACACCCTCTGCCGCTTCAATTGATACGGTAAAGTTGGTCGAGAATTGCGCGTTGTTGTTGTGAACCATGAGTGGCAAACGCAGAAATTCGCAGCGCTCACGGGTCAGGGTCAAGCAGATCAAACCACGGGCATTTTTCGCCATAAAGTTGATGTGCTCAGGCGTCACCATGGAAGCAGCGACCACGAGGTCACCTTCATTTTCACGGTCTTCGTCATCCATCAGAATGACCATTTTGCCCAAACGGATGTCTTCAACCAGTTCTTCTACGCTGTTCAGGTCCATTGACCCTTCCTCATGTATGCGGGCGATATAAGCCCTATGCAGTAAAAATCCCGAAACGTATTTCAGGTGTCTCCCTTATCGGAGAAAGCCATATTGCGCCAGCTTTGATAAATCAATGCCGGTAGTGGTTCCGCTTTTTTGATCCTCTGTACCACTGAGGATCAACCGTTCTAAGTAACGTGCGATTAGGTCTACTTCGAGATTAACACGGGTACCTGCTTGGTAGCCGGCCATAATCGTCTCTTGTAAGGTGTGGGGCACAATGTTTAGGTCAAATAGGGCGCCATTGACAGCGTTGACCGTCAGGCTTGTGCCATCAACAGTGATTGAACCCTTGTGGGCAATGTACTTTGCCAGGCTGGGATCGGCTTCAATTTGAAATTTAACGCTGCGCGACTCGTCCTGTCTAGACCGAATGGTACCCATGCCATCGACGTGGCCCGATACCATGTGCCCACCCAATCGGGTTGCCAGTGTCAGTGCGCGTTCAAGGTTGACTGGGCTACCTGTCTTTAACTGTTGAAAGGCGGTGTGGCGCACAGTCTCATTGGACACGTCGACCTGAAAGCCGGTGTTTGACAGCTTTACCACCGTCAGGCAGACGCCATTGACGGCAATGCTGTCGCCCAATTGGACCTCAGTCAAATCCATTTTTCCGGCATTGACCTGTAGCTGATAATCACCGTTTTGGGGTGTTATTGCTGAGATCTTACCTATGGCTTCAATAATGCCAGTAAACATGCCTTATCCTCAGATGAGCGGTGACCAAATGCATTGAGCGTCTCTACAGGGGAGACACCTGTGGTATCGGTAGCGCAATGATATGCCAATCTCTACCAATGGGTTCGATTTTTAAAATATCAAGGCGGACCTGTTGTTTCATGTCATCTAATGGCAGTTGAAACAGTGCTTTGGCCTGATTGCCCAGCAATGTGGGTGCCATAAAGAAGTCACATTGATCGATCAATCCCGATGCCAAAAAGGCGCCAGCAAGTACAGCGCCAGACTCAATCAGCACCTCATTGCAGCCCGTCTCTCCAAGCCAATCCACCAACTGAGCCAAATCGACCTGGCCCTTGTCATTTGCAAAGGTCACCAGCGTCGCCTTTTCTGAGAGCTGTTTGGCCAGCGCGGTAAATCTGGGGTCACTGGCATCCAGTGCGGTGACGATGGTGGTGCGACCGGGCTGGTCAAACAGCTTGGCAGTGACCGGTGTTCTCAGCAGGCTATCGACAATGACGCGCAGCGGTTGTCGGTCGCCCAAATGGGGGTATTGCTCACGGTCTTCAGCTGATGCCCTTACAGTCAATGAGGGGTTGTCGCTGATCACCGTATCGACGCCGGTAATGATGGCGCTGCTCTGGCCGCGCAAACGGTGTACTGCTTTTCGTGCATCAACACCGGTTATCCATTGGCTTTCACCAGAGGCCATGGCAGTGCGCCCGTCTAGACTCATGGCCATTTTGCAACGAATATAGGGTTTTCCGGTTTGCATCCGCTTGATAAAACCGACATTCAAACTGGCTGCCTGTTCACTGAGCACCCCGACAACGGTGTGGATGCCGGCCTGCTCGAGCGCAACGATGCCACTTCCTGCCACAAGGGGGTTGGGATCGGTCATGGCAATGACAACGGTATGTACCTGTGCGTCTATCAAGGCCTGTGCGCAGGGCGGTGTGCGTCCGAAGTGGCTGCAGGGTTCTAGGGTCACATAGGCAGTGGCACCTACCGCGCGCTCACCTGCAGCGGCTAGGGCATAGACCTCAGCATGGGGTTTGCCAGCAAACTGGTGGTAACCCGTGCCCACGATGTCGCCATCTTTTACAATCACACAGCCAACACGCGGATTTGGGTCAGTAGAGAACCATCCGAGACGCGCCAAGTCGATTGCTTGGGACATGTACTGTTCATGTAAGTTTAGGACTTCGGTCATAGTGCCTTCTAAAGACCAGAAAGGTGCATTTCTAGAGCACTGTGCTCTTTTCACGAGAGTATACCAAATGTTGGGCCATGCCCTGAACCTTTGGCCCGCAAATAAACAGCCGGCAGCAGGGGATAATTAGGGCAAAGCTGTCTGTTATTCTTTCCGTTCGCTAAAACAGGGCGTTGTGTATCGCGCAGGGTGCATTTGGAAAGCGAAAATCTACAGGGTGATGCCACATTGTTTGAGTACCAACAGCATGCCGCCATAACACAAAGCCGTCAGGCCGATGGCCAAACCCATGCTTAAAATAAAGGATACCCCACTCTTTAGCAGCCAGGGCAAAGCCACAAAAAAAGCAAGGGAGGGCAACACGAGCCAAAAGATACTGGTAGACAGGGCACTGATCTGGGCAATGTCTTGGCGCTCAACATAGATCCAAATAATGGCGAGTACTGAGACAATGGGTATGGAGGCCAATAGCGCAGCGATAATATTGCTGCGTTGCGACACTTCTGAAATAGCGACAATGATGCTGGCGGTAATCAATATTTTTACTGCGTAATATAACAAGTGAACTCCGTTGTACTGGCAAGGGTTAATAACGAATCGGCCACTGCATTAGTGTGTTTCTTTAAAAACAGGGTCCTTGATGCTTTCCATGGCGACAAAGGTGCTGGTTTGAACCACATTGTCTAGGGTCGATATTTGCTCACCAAGCACCTGTCGAAAGCTACTCATGTCGGCCGTCCGTACTTTCAAAAGATAATCAAAGCCACCGGCGATCATGTGACACTGTTCCACGGATGGAATTTTTCTGACCGCATCGTTAAAGGTATGTAATGCCTTGCTGCTGGTGTCGTTCATGGTTACCTGCACAAAGGCGACATGGTTCTGTCCCAGTTTTGAAGGATCAAGCAGGGTCACATAACCGAGTATATAACCCAGGCTTTCAAGGCGCTTCATGCGAATTTGGCAGGGTGTTTTGGTTAGGCCAATACGGGAAGCAAGCTCAGTAATAGAGATTCTGGCATTCTGTTGGAGTTGCCGAAGCAGCGCATGGTCAATTTTATCCAATGTATACACGGGGTGTCGCCTCGCAATAGGGTGGACTAGGTTTTAGGGGTTCTATAAGCCAACTTAGACATACCATATAGCCATTTCGTCTAAAATATAAGCCGCTATGGGCTAATTGGTGTGTTTATATCCCATATTTTGTCATTTAGGTGTCTTTGAAAGCCGCTATTTGGTGAAAAGAGTTATTCGACTCGGGGTATACTGCGTTTTATTACAACAACCTTATAAAAGGATCGATCATGGGACATGCAATCAGCGACTTGACGCCAATTCGTCAGGCAATACAAGCGCACTACTGTGCAGATGAATATGCAGCGGTTATGGCATTGATCGAAACCGCTGGTTTGTCGGAAGATGACCGAAAGGCCATTTCCGCGCAGGCTGCCACATTGGTGCAGCAAGTGCGTGACGAATCGTCACCCACCATGATGGAAAAGTTCTTAGCCGAATATGGTTTGTCGACAAAGGAAGGCGTGGCGCTTATGTGCCTTGCAGAAGCACTCTTACGTGTGCCAGATGACAGCACCATTGATGCCCTAATTCATGACAAGGTTTCCTCTGGAAAATGGGGTCCACATATTGGCCAATCTGAGTCGTCTTTGATCAATTCTGCTACCTGGGCCTTGATGATCACCGGTAAGGTCATCGTTACCGAAGACGTGAGTGGGGTGACCAAGGCCCTGCGTCACATGGTCAAGCGTCTCGGCGAGCCCGTTGTTCGTACAGCGGTCGCACAGGCCATGAAGGAATTAGGTCGGCAGTTTGTATTGGGTAGAACCATTGAGGAAGCCATTAAGAAAGCCAAAAAGATGGAATCCAAAGGCTATACCTATTCCTATGACATGCTAGGCGAGGGTGCACGCACCGATGCTGATGCCCTGCGCTATCTGGGTAATTATGCGGCTGCCATCACCCAGCTAACCGCCATTGCTGAACACAAGGATATTCGTAAGAATCCGGGTATTTCTTTAAAGTTGTCTGCGCTCTATCCGCGCTATGAATTTGCAAAGTATGACAAGGTCATGGACGTGTTGGTTGCCCGCACGACCAGTTTGGCCCTGCAAGCGAAAGCCGGCAATATGGGCTTTAACATCGACGCTGAAGAAGCGGATCGTTTGGACCTGTCTCTAGACATTATTGAAGCCGTGTTGAGCCATCCAGCACTTGTGGGATGGGATGGCTTTGGCATCGTGGTTCAGGCTTTTTGTCCACGTGCGCCCTTTGTGCTTGATTGGCTGTATGCCCTGGCTCAGAAGTTAGACCGTAAAATCATGGTCAGACTGGTTAAGGGTGCCTATTGGGATGCAGAGATCAAGCATGCCCAGGTGTTGGGTTTGGAGGGTTATCCTGTCTTTACCCGAAAAATGAACAGCGACGTGTCCTATATAGCCTGTGCACGAAAGCTTATGGACATGCGTGACCGCATATACCCACAGTTTGCGACACACAATGCCCACTCTGTCGCAGCCGTGATGCACCTGGCCGATGATTTTGATTCATTTGAGTTTCAACGCCTACATGGCATGGGTGAATCGCTCTATGAATCGGTTTTGAGCCAAGATGATGTTCACTGTCGCATCTATGCCCCTGTCGGCGCGCACAAAGACCTGTTGGCCTATCTGGTACGGCGTTTACTTGAAAATGGTGCCAACAGCTCCTTTGTAAACCAGATTGTTGACCCCAAAATCAAACCCGAGATCATCGCCATGGACCCTATTGCTAAGGTATTGGCATTGGGGAAAAAGGTATCGAGTCAAAATATTCCGCTGCCAAAAGATTTGTATGGTACCGAACGTCGCAACTCCAATGGCTGGGATATTACGCGCTCCGACGTGGTGACCTCGTTGCATGCGCACATGGAGCTTTATAGGACCCATCGCTGGAATGCCACCCCGATCATTGGTGGTAAGACGGGTGACGATTCATTCTCGCCCCAAGGTGTTCTTAGCCCGAACGATCCTTCTGACTGTGTGGGATCGGTCAGTCTGTCGCGCCGCACAGACGTTGAGGAGGCAGTGAAACTTGCGCAAAGTGCTGTCACCGCATGGTCAGAAACACCTGTGGCCACGCGGGCGGCCTGTTTAAATAAGGTGGGTGATCTCTTTGAAGCCCATGCGCCTGAATTGATGGCCCTGTTGACGCGAGAAGCAGGCAAGACGCTGACCGATGCCATTGGTGAAATTCGAGAAGCAGTGGATTTTGCCCATTTCTATGCCGCTGAATTGTTGCGGCATGGTGAAACGTCTGAGGGTGTGGGCGTGATTGCCTGTATCTCTCCCTGGAATTTTCCGCTGGCCATTTTCTCAGGTCAGATTTTAGCAGCCATAGCGGCGGGTAATACTGTGGTTGCAAAGCCGGCAGATCAAACGCCGCTCATCGCGCATCGCGCTGTATCCCTAATGCATGAGGCTGGCATTCCAGTGAATGTTTTGCATCTGTTACCGGGCAGCGGCAAAGAAGTCGGCGAAGCCATTACATCCAACCCTTCGGTCTCTGGGGTCTGCTTTACAGGTTCAACGCTAACGGCACAGCGTATCAACACTGTGATCGCGGATTCGTTGGCACCATCGGCACCCTTTGTTGCAGAAACAGGTGGCCTCAATGCGATGATCGTCGACTCTACGGCGCTGCCTGAGCAGGTCGTCAGAGATGTGATCGCGTCATCCTTCCAGAGCGCAGGCCAGCGGTGTTCGGCATTGCGCATGCTCTACTTGCAAGAAGACGTCGCGGACAATGTGCTTCACATGCTATTTGGTGCGATGGATGAACTCACACTGGGTGATCCCTGGAATTTGAGTACCGATGTTGGACCCGTGATTGATGACGCTGCCCGGCAGAACATTCAGGCCTATTGCAATGCATTTCAAGCGGCTGGAAAGGTCTTAAAGACCACTGCCGTGCCAGAGAAAGGCAGATTCGTAGCGCCAACCGTGATCCGTGTGTCGGGTATTGCAGAGATGGAACGGGAGATCTTTGGTCCTGTATTGCATGTCGCTACCTTTAAGGCGTCTGAATTGGATGCGGTGGTGGATGCGATCAATGCACAGGGTTATGGATTAACCTTTGGTCTGCACACCCGCGTTGATACCCGTGTTGATCGTGTTATCAATCGGATTCAGGCGGGCAACATCTATGTAAATCGAAACCAAATTGGTGCCGTAGTCGGAACGCAGCCCTTTGGTGGCGAAGGCATGTCGGGCACCGGTCCAAAGGCAGGTGGCCCCCATTATTTGACACGCTTTATGAAAAACGACGGTCACGTGGGCGACATTCAGGTAGCTGATGCGAACGACGATCCGGCAGGCGCAGCGGTAACGGCAAGCAGTGTTGGTGTGGATGCCTTGCAACAGGCGATTGATGCCATTCAGCGTGGAAACTGGTCAGCAGACACCAACCGTGTGGCCCATTTACGCAAGCACTTTGGTGCACATTACCAGGTCACCACACCCGTGGATGTGGTGACGCAAGACATGCCTGGTCCAACGGGGGAGCTCAATCAACTCACACTAAGGCCTCGAGGCGTGGTGGTGTGTTTGGGTCTGTCAGATCACGATGCCATGGAGCAGGCTTACACCGCTTTGTCACTTGGCAATGCTGTGGTGATGGTGAGCCCGCAAGCAGAGCAGTTGCTGGCCAGCAGCCTAGAGGCAGGATTGCCAGTAGCCGCCATTTCTGGCCAACTGGATCCGAGCGTATTTGCCCAGGTGAATGGCTTTCACGCCGTTTCCTGTCGTGGTCAAAATGCATATTTGAGTGCTGTGCGCCGATACCTTGCTTTGCGTGATGGGCCTTTGCTGCCATTGATCGTGAATCCAAAGGCATGGGAAAGGTTTGTTATAGAACGGCATCTGTGTATCGATACCACGGCAGCTGGTGGCAATGCGAGTTTGATTGCTTCGGTTGAATAGTCCGAGCTAAGAGCCAAAAAGGAGTGTCCATTGACACTCCTTTTTTTTGGTTTTCAGTTAACGATCGTGTATTCATCTGAGACAAACACTGGGGATTAGTCTGGCTTGTCGTGTGAGATACCGTGCATCTCATCATGTTTTTTCGATTCATACATCGCTTCGTCTGCGGCATTGAGTAGGTCATCTGCTGAGCCAAGCTGGGTGGTGTAGATAACCCCGCCAATGGCGCCAGACAGCATGACCTGATCGTCGCCCACCAGTAGCGGCCCATCGAGGCCAGCCTTTACCTTGGCAATGAGGCGTGACAAATCCTGTGCACTTTGGATTGCGCGCACCACGACCGTGAATTCGTCGCCAGCGAGACGGGCAACCATATCGCTTTCTCGCACACTGTCCTGTAAACGCTTGGCGGCTTCCTGCAGTACCTGATCACCCGTTCTGTGACCAAAGGTGTCATTGATATCTTTAAATTGGTTGAGGTCGATAAAGAGCAGTGCAAAGCTCACACCATAGCGTTTGAAATTCTGAATTTCGCGGTCTAGGTGGTCGATAAAAACATAGCGGTTTGGCAGTTCGGTCAATTGATCGTAGTGGGCCTGATGCGAAATGCGTTGCTCTTGAGACTTTCTCGAGGTGATGTCGTGAAATATGGCGACGTGATGGATAATCTCGCCATCATCATTGCGAACCAAAGCCAACGAGATTTCTTCTGGATAAATTTCGCCCGATTTTTTTCGATTCCATATCTCACCACGCCAAAATCCTTTTTCAATCAGAATGGCCCACATGTCTTGGTAAAATGCTGTGTCATGCCGTCCAGAACGGAGGATGCGTGGGTTTTTCGTGAGAACATCTTCCGCGCTATAGCCGGTTATTGCGGTAAATCCGGGGTTGATTGCCGCAATGTTGTTGTTGGTATCTGTCACCGCAATACCCTCGGTGGTGGCTCTAAATACCACCTCGGTGAGGCGTTGTAACTCAACGGTCTTGAGGTGTTCGCGATTATCAGTAATAAAGGCAGTGACAATTTTTCGGCCGTGCCACTGGTCCACGGAGAGGGCGATCGTCACAGGTATGGTGTAGCCCTGAATATCAAAAGCCTCAAAGGTCTCTGGCGCCGTATGGCTGCCGGTTTGCAACTCTAGGGCTTTGTGGAGCAGATCCAAAAAGCGTGATTGTTGCAGCGATGAGATAAAGGTGCGTTCAAACTTAAATCCCTTGGCGTCGTCTTCCGTCCTATTAAAGAGTTTTAAGGCTGACAGGTTGCAGCTCAAAATGAGGCCGTGGTCATCCATGGCGATAATGGCATGAGCGGATGTTTGCACGATAGAACGGTTGAGTTGTTCGCTCTCACTGAGAGTC